>JBOHCW010000089.1:0-12297 GCA_050725375.1 Actinocrinis sp.
AGGAACGCGCTGGAGGGCGCGGTTGTGGTGCGTTCCGCGGAGCTGGAGCCGGCGTCGCGCGGTGAGCTGGAGGTGCGTATCGCCTCCGAGTTGCTGGAGCGGGCGAGGGCCGAGGGCGTCTCGCTGGTGGGCCAGGGTGGGCTGCTGTCCGGGGTGACCCGGCAGGTGCTGCAGGCCGCGCTGGAGGCGGAACTCGCGGAGCACCTGGGCTACGAGAAGGGCGAGGGGGTCGGGCGCGCAGGGCTGAACGTGCGCAACGGCTCGTCGCCCAAGACGGTGCGCACCGAGGTCGGGGACGTGCGCCTGGAGGTGCCGCGGGATCGGGACGGCTCCTTCGAGCCGGCGATCGTCCCGAAGCACGCGCGGCGCCTGGCCGGGTTCGACGAGGCGGTGGTCTCGCTGTATGCCAAGGGCCTGACTACCGGGGAGATCCAGGCGCACCTGGAGCAGGTCTACGACGTGGAGGTCTCCCGCTCGCTGGTCTCGCGGGTCACCGAGCGCGTGGCCGCGGAGCTGGAGGCGTGGCGCTCGAGGCCGCTGGACGGCATCTATGCGGTGATGTTCGTGGACTGCATCTATGTGAAGGTCCGGGAGGGCACGGTGGCCAACCGGCCGATCTACGTCGCCGTGGGCGTGAACCTGCAGGGTGACCGCGACGTGCTCGGGCTGTGGGTGGGCACCGGCGGGGAGGGGGCCAAACACTGGCTCTCGGTCCTCTCAGAGCTCAAGGCCAGGGGCATCGCGGACGTGATGATCCTGTGCTGTGACGGCCTCAAGGGTCTGCCGGAGTCGGTCGGCGAGGTCTGGCCGCGCACCACGGTGCAGACCTGCGTGGTCCACCTCATGCGCAATACCTTCAGGTACACCTCAAAACAGGACTGGGGCAAGATCGCCAGAGACCTGAAGAACGTCTACCAGGCCCCCACCGCCGAGGCGGCCGAGGCGGAGTTCGCCGAGTTCCGCGAGGCGTGGGGGCAGCGCTATCCGGCCGTGGTCAAGCTGTGGTCGGCCAACTGGGAGCTGTTCACCCCGTTCCTGTCGCTGCCTGTGGAAATCCGCAGGCTGGTATACACCACGAACGCGATCGAGAGCCTGAACGCCAGGTTCCGCCAGGCCACCCGCCGGCGCGGGCACTTCCCGGACAGCGACGCCGCGCTCAAGGTGCTCTACCTTGTCATTCAGGACCACAGGCCGAACCGCTCGAACGTGACCGGCAAGACCAACGGCTGGAAGAGCGTGATCAACGCGCTCAACCTGTACTACGACGACCGAATCACACTCAACTAGTTACCACACCACCGGCCCTACACACAGAGTTCTGCACAGTCCCAGCGGCGGCCAAGTTGCCCGAAGCGCGCACTATCACTCTCCTCGGAGGCTGACATCGGGTCGGCCCAACCTCGGGAGTTGTCGATGTCGCACGTATTCGGCCCCACGCGTTCACGAAGGCTGCGATACACCGGATTGGCGGCGGCGGCCGTCCTGGCCTCGGGCGCCGCGCTGCTACCCGGTGCCGCCTCGGCGCACGTCGCCCGCGACGGCAAGCACGTGCTGGTCATCTCCGTCGACGGCCTGCACCAGTCCGACCTGGCCTGGTATGTGAAGCAGCACCCGCATTCGGCGATGGCCCAGCTGGTCGCCGGCGGTGTCGACTACACCAACGCCCAGACCACCAACCCCTCGGACTCGTTCCCGGGCATGATCGCGCAGTTCACCGGCGCGACCGCGGGCCAGAGCGGCGTCTACTACGACGACACCTACAACCACGCGCTGCTGCCGCCCGGCACCACCGACTGCAAGGGCGCCACGCCGGGCACCGAGGTGGCCTGGACCGAGGGCGCCGACAAGGACCTCAACGCGCTGGACGCCGGCCAGGGTCTGGCGAACCTGCCCGGCTCGATCCTGCGGATGACCGGGAAGCCGGCCACCCTGCTCGACCCGGCGAACCTGCCGGTGGACCCGGCGACCTGCAAGCCGATCTACCCGAGCCAGTACCTCCGGGTGAACACCGTCTTCGACGTGGCCAAGCAGTCCGGGCTGCGCACCGCCTGGTCGGACAAGCACCCGGCGTACTCGATCCTGGAGGGCAAGTCGGGCGACTCGATCGACGACCTGTTCACCCCGGAGATCAACTCCAGTTCGACGGCCGCCGGCTATCCGGCCGGCAGCGACTGGAGCACCGACAACGCCGCGACCCGGCAGTACGACGGTTACAAGGTCCAGGCCGTGCTCAACGAGATCGACGGCTACGACCACGCGCGCGGCCAGAAGACCGGCGTGCCGGCGATCTTCGGCATGAACTTCCAGACCGTCTCCACCGGGGAGAAGCTGCCCGCCTCGGACGGCCTGAAGGGCGGCTACCTGGCCGACGGGCTGACTCCCGGCCCGCTGCTGTCCTCCTCGCTGGACTGGGTCGACGCGCAGCTGGGCCGGTTCCTGGGCGAGATCCGGGCCCGGCACCTGCAGGACTCGACCACGATCATCCTGTCCGCCAAGCACGGACAGTCCCCGACCAAGCCCGCGGATCTGACCCGGATCCCGGACGGCCCGATCGTCGACGCGGTCAACGCCGCCTGGGCCAAGGCGCACCCCGGGGCCAAGGCCCCGCTGGTCGCCTTCACCGTCAACGACGACGCGATGCTGTGGTGGCTGAGCGACCGGTCGCAGGCGGCCGCGGACTTCGCCAAGGACTACCTGATGCACCTGTCTGGCATCGGCAACGACATCAACGGCGCCCCGAAGCCGTTCACCAGGGCCGGGCTCAAGGCCGTCTACGCCGGCCGGGCCGCCGCGCAGTACTTCGGCACCACGCACAGCGACCCGCGGGTGCCGGACCTGGTCGGCGTCGCCCAGGTCGGCACGGTATACACCGGCGGCCAGAAGAAGATCGCCGAGCACGGCGGCGCGAACCCGGCCGACCGGGACGTGCCGATCGTGGTGTCCGGCGCGGGCATCCACACCGGCGCCTCGCACTACGACGCCGCTCCGGTGCTGACCACCCAGATCGCCCCGACCATCCTGGAACTGCTCGGTCTCGACCAGGAGGCGCTGCAGACCGTCCGCGAGGACCACGTGCGCGACCTGCCCCGGATCTGACAGCGTGCGCCGCTGAACGAGTGACGCATTAGGCCGTGCGGTCCGCCGTGCCCCGAGCCTCGGGCGCGGCGGGCCGCCCGTCCATACCGCCCCTGATACCGTCCACGCTGATCCATTCGGCGGCGATTGGGGCTATTCGTGCGCATCTCGTCTCGCGCGATCCGGGCCATGACCGTCGGCGTGGCGTTGGCTGTGCCGCCGCTTCCCCTGGTTCCGCAGGTTCCCGGCAGCGCCGCCGGACCGCCGATCGCGCGTCACGGGCAGACCGTGACCTATCTCGGCCGCGACTACGTCGTGCCGTACTCCTGGCCGGTCGTCAACCTCGCCGAGTACCCGGCGACCTGCGTGCGGTTCGACGTGCACGCCGTCTACCTCGGCGCGCCGAGCGCCGAGCAGGACTGTCCGGCGCGGGGCGTCGGTCGGCGCACCGGGGCGCTGCTCATCGAGCCCGAGCCGGCCCGTTCCGCCGCCGGCGGGGTCGGCGAGTCAGCCGTCTCACTCGACCGTCCGATCTCCGGCGAGATCGACGTCACCGCGCCCGGCGTGTCCGTCGTCGCGAGTTACGGCGACGACGACCGCTCGACCGTGATCGAGGCGATCACCGGCGCGGGACTGCCGCAGCCCGCGAACGCCCCGGTCACGCCGGCCACCGTGCCGGTGGAGATCGTGCGGGGCACCTATCAGGTCACCGGGCTCGGTTTCGACACGTGCAGCGCGCCGAGCGCCGCCCGGATGAAGGCGTGGGCCGTCTCGCCGTTCAGCGCCGTCGGCATCTACGTCGGCGGCTCGGAGCGCGCCTGTAGCCAGGCGAACCTGACCGCCCCCTGGATCGCCGCGCAGGCGAAGGCCGGCTGGCACTTCATGCCGCTCTACGCCGGCTGGCAGGCCGCCTGGGACTCGCTGACGGCCACGAAGACCGCCCCCGCCCCCGCCACGCTTGGCACACAGAGCGCCGACGACGCCGTCAACCACGCGCGTGCGCTCGGCTTCGGTCCCGGCTCGCTGCTGCATTACGACATGGAGTCGTATAGGACGTCCGCGCAGAGCAAGGCCGCCATCGCGTTCCTGTCCGCGTGGACCACCGAACTGCACAAGCGGGGCTACCGCTCCGGGGTCTACAGCAGCGCCTCCACCGGAATCGCCGACCTGGTCGCGCACCGCGGCACGATGACCGAGCCCGACGTGGTCGACATCGCGCACTGGAACGGCATCGCGGACGGCGACCCGACCTCGACACCCGCCGACGCGTGGCCGACGCAGCGCACGCACCAGTACCTCGGCAACCTCGACGCGACCTACGGCGGCGTGAAACTCAACATCGACCAGGACTACCTGTCCATCGCCGCCGCTTGTTCCGGACCGACGCCCGCGCCGTCGCCTACGCCGTCTGCAACGCCGTCCGCAGCGCCGTCCGCAACGCCGACCTCGGTGCCGTCCCCGACACCGTCGTCCACCGCGCCGCTTCCGTCGACCTCCGCCACAGCGTCACCGGCCTCCACTCCCAGGCAGTCGGCTTCCCCGGGATCAGCCCGCGGCGGCCCGGCGGCATCCAATAGGCTCGACGCATGCTGACACTGCACAGTGCGCCGATCGTCGTCCCCGCCGTGTCCGAGCCGATCAGCGACGCGGCGGTAGTCGTCGACGGCGCGCGGATCGCGGCGGTCGGACCGCGCGCGCAACTCGCGGCCGAGTACCCGGACGCGCGCGAGCGCGCCTGGAACGGCGTGCTGACGCCGGGTCTGGTCAACGCGCACGCGCACCTGCAGTACACCGACTTCGAAGAGCTGAACTCGATCGACGAGCCGTTCCCGGTGTGGCTCGGCCGGATGGTGGCCAAGCGGCCGACCTTCACCGAGGCGATGTGGCAGGAGTCCGCACGCCGCGGCCTGCACCTCATGTTCCGCAGCGGTACGACAGCGGTGGCCGACATCGTCACCGAGCCGGAGGTGCTGGCGCCGACCGCGCGCGCCGGGATCGCCGGGATCTCGTACCTGGAAGCAGTGTTCGAAGACGCGCGCAGCTGGTCCGACTCCGGCCGCGCCCGCATCCTCGCCGCGTTGGACGGCGCCCCGGCCGGCCGCGCGGTCGGCATGTCGCCGCACACGCCGTACACGGTTGCGACGGCGGTCTTCGCGGACTGCATGGCCATCGCCCGCGACCGTGGACTTCGCACGCACACGCACGTCGCCGAGTCCTCAGCCGAGTCGCAGTACGTGGCCGACGGAACCGGGCCGTTCGCGGACGACATGGCCCGGTTCGGCAAGGCGATGGAGTTGATCCGGGACGGCGGCAGCGGCCTGAGCCCGGTCGGCTACCTGGACAAGATCGGCGCACTCGGCCCGGACGTGCACGCGGCGCACTGCGTGCACTGCGACGACGCCGACCGCGAGGTGTTGCGCGCGCGCGGCGTTTACGCCGCGCTGTGCGTCCGGTCGAACCGCATCCTGCAGGCCGGCGAGCCGCCGGTCGCCGCCTACCTCGCCGAGGGATCGCCCTTCGCGGTCGGGACCGACTCGCTGGCCTCCTCGCCCAGCCTGGACCTGCTCGAAGAGGCCGCGACACTGCGCGACCTGGCGCTGGTCCAGGGTTACGCCGAGCCGGACCTCGACCGGCGGATCGTGGAGGCGGCCACTCTCGGCGGCGCCGCGGCGATGGGCCTGACCGACGTCGGCCGACTCGAAGCCGGCGCCCGCGCGGACCTGGCCGTGTTCGCCGTGCCCGCCCTCGACGCGCTCGGCGACGCGCACCCGTCCGCCAATCCGGCCGGGGTCTACTCGCTGCTGCTCGACGCCGCCGCGGCGAAGACGCACCGCTGTGTCGCGACCGTGCTCGGCGGCAAGATCGTGCACCGCGCCGAGTAGACCGCGCCGATTAGCGGCACCGGCGCGAGCGGGTCCCGCTCGTCCTACGCGTAACCCCGGTGCAGCGCGACGATCCCGCCGGTCAGGTCGCGCCAGGCCACCCGGGACCAGCCGGACGCCTGGATCAGGGTCGCGAGCCCCTTCTGGTCGGGCCAGGCGCGGATCGACTCGGCGAGGTACACGTACGCGTCCGGATTCGACGCGACCCGGTTGGCGATGGCCGGCAGCGCCCGCATCAGGTATTCGAGGTACACGGTGCGGAACGGGCCGTTGGTCGGGTGGGAGAACTCACACACGACCAGCCGCCCGCCGGGCTTGGTGACCCGGCGCAGCTCGCGCAGCGCGGCGGTGGTGTCCGCGACGTTGCGCAGCCCGAAGGAGATCGTCACCGCGTCGAACACGCCGTCGCGGAAGGGCAGCCGCATCGCGTCGGCGGCGGCGAAGGAGAGCTCCGGATTGCGCTCGCGGCCCACGTCCAGCATGCCCAGCGAGAAGTCGCAGGCCACCACGGACGCCCCGGCCTGCTGGAACGGCACCGAGGAGGTGCCGGTGCCGGCCGCCAGGTCCAGGATCCGCTCGCCCGGGCGCGCGTCCACCGCGGCGGCGACGGCGCGCCGCCACTGTCGGGTGCGGCCCATGGACAGCACGTCGTTGGTCAGGTCGTAATTGGCCGCGACGCCATCGAACATCGCCGCGACCTCGCGCGGTTCCTTGTCCAGGAAGGCTCTGCTCATGTGCCTATCCTGGCATCCCCAGGCCCCGGCCGGGCGCAGGCGGGTCCCGTGCCCCGCGCCCCTATGTACACAGCTCTGCTTAGACTGCTTCCGTGCCGAACAACGACGCAGCCGACAGCGACTCTTCCGAGAACACCGCCGCCTCCGAGAACACCGCCGCCTCCGCGAGCGCGGCGACCTACGACGGCGCCGACGCGATCGTCGTCGGTGCCGGTCCGGCCGGGTCCGCGACGGCGTACCACCTCGCGCAGGCCGGGCTCGACGTGCTCCTGCTGGAGAAGACCGAGTTCCCGCGCGAGAAGATCTGCGGGGACGGGCTGACCCCGCGCGCGGTCACCCAGCTGATCCGGATGGGCATCGACACCTCGCCCGGCAACGGGTGGCTCCACAACCGGGGCCTGCGCATCATCGGCGGCGGCCGCCAGCTGGAACTGGAGTGGCCGGAGCTGGCCTCGCACCCGAACTACGGCCTGGTGCGCCCGCGCTCGGACTTCGACGAACTGCTCGCCCGCCAGGCGCAGAAGGCCGGGGCGCGGCTGCTCGAACACTGCAACGTGACCGGTCCGGTGCTCGACGAGCGCACCTCGCGGATCGTCGGCGTCACCGCGCGGCTCGGCGCCGAGAAACAGGACACTGTCTTCCGCGCGCCGATCGTGGTCGCCGCGGACGGGAACTCGACGCGGCTGTCCATCTCGATGGGACTGCACAAGCGCGACGACCGGCCGATGGGCGTGGCGTACCGGGCGTACTACAAGAACCCGCGGCACACCGACGACTGGCTGGAGTCCTGGCTGGAACTGCGGGACGCGAACAGTCCCGACCGGCTGCTGCCCGGCTACGGCTGGATCTTCGGCATGGGCGACGGCACGTCCAACATCGGCCTGGGCATCCTGAACACCTCGACCGCGTTCGGCAGCGTGGACTACCGCGACATGATGCGCCGCTGGCTGGCCTCGACGCCGCCGGAGTGGGAGCTGACCGAGGACAACCGCACCGTGCCGATCCGCGG
The DNA here is from genome assembly GCA_050725375.1 of Actinocrinis sp. Classification (GTDB taxonomy): domain Bacteria; phylum Actinomycetota; class Actinomycetes; order Streptomycetales; family Catenulisporaceae; genus Actinocrinis. The sequence continues at coordinate 7,701 of JBOHCW010000089.1, forward strand.
CGCGGCGCTGCCGATGGGCTTCAACCGCAAGCCGCACTACACCCGCGGCCTACTACTGGTCGGCGACGCGGGCGGCATGGTCAACCCGTTCAACGGCGAGGGCATCGCGTACGCGATGGAGTCCGGCGAGATCGCGGCGAAGGTCATCGCGCAGGCGCACTCGCGCCGCACGGCCCACGACCGCGAACTCGCGCTGTCCGACTATCCCAAGATCCTGAGCCAGACCTACGGCGGCTACTACACGCTGGGCCGGTTGTTCGTCGGCCTGATCGGCAATCCGAAGGTGATGAAGGTGGCCACCCAGCGCGGCCTGTCCCACTCGATGCTGATGCGCTTCACCCTGAAACTGCTGGCCAACCTCACCGACCCGCGCGGCGGGGACGCGATGGACCGCATCATCAACGGCCTGGCGAAGGTCGTTCCCAGCGCCTGAACGGCCGGAAGCCCCGCACTTCCGCCAGGACACGCGCCCGCCGCGCCGCATTCCGGTACGCAAGACGAATCCCCTGACTATATGTATTTCGCGCGGTATTGATTGTCGGCAGCATTCTTATATCGGGTATTGCGACACCGCGCGGCTTGGCCGGATGCTCCGTTCGGGCGGGTGCCCGAACGGACACGGAGCAGTGCCCGCCGGTTTCTTTTTCGGGAACTCCCAGCTCACAGCTGCCACTCAGCCATCCGGGTAAAGCATTTCCGGTCCTTTGTTACCCAATCAAGATATTCTTTTGCCGCTGCGTTTCCGCGATGACATAGCCTGCGGCAGCCGGGGGGATCGCCGGCGTTCGGGGACATCGCAAGTCAGGGTTGGTATTCAGTTCGGCACATCACCTGGAGTACCGATGCACAAGCTCAGAACGTCCACACGGCTCGCCGTCGGCGCCGTGGCCGTGGCTGCGCCGTTCGCGGTGGCCGCTGGGGCGCAGGCGCATGCGGCGCCGCACACCCTGTACGTGTCCACGCACGCTCACTCGTACGCCGCGGACCGCAACTGCGGGACCGCCGCGTTCCACTCGATCGGCGACGCGGTGAACGCCGCGCCGTCCGGGGGCACCGTCGTCGTGTGCGGCGGCACGTACCACGAGGGCGTCGTCCTCGCCAAGACGTTGACCCTCAAGGGGCAGCAGGGCGCGACGATCGACGCGACCGGCAGGAACACCGGCATCATGGTCACCGCCTCGCACAGCGGCATCAGCGGCCTGACGGTCAAGAACGCGGTCGGCGAAGGCGTACTGATCAACGCCGCCGACTATGTGACCGTGTCGCGCAACGTCGTGACCGACAACGACCTCGGCGGCCTGCCGGTCAACCCGGTGCCCAACACGTACCCGGAATGCCAGGCCCAGGGCGGCATTCCCGGAGACTGCGGCGAGGGCATCCACCTGATGGGCAGCTCGCACGACACGATCTCCGGCAACACCAGCCGCGGCAACAGCGGCGGCATCCTGGTCAGCGACGAGACCGGGCCGGCCGCCCACAACCGGCTGGTCGGCAACGTGGTGACCGGCAACCTCTACGACTGCGGCATCACCGTGGTCGGCCACAACCCGGGCGCCGCACCCGGCGGCGTGCCCGCCCCGAGCGTCGCGGGCGTGTACGGCAACGAGGTGATCGGCAACTGGATCTCCGGCAACGGCACTCTGGGCGAGGGAGCCGGCGTCGTGATGGCGACGCCGTTCCCCGGCGGCGCGGTCTACGACAACGTGGTCGAGGGCAACAACATCACTGGCAACGGGATGTCCGGCGTGAGCGTGCACAGCCACGCCCCCGGCCAGGACCTCAACGGCAACGTGGTGCGCGGCAACGTGATCGGCACCAACAACCTCAAGGGCGACTTCGACTTCTCGCCGTCCGTCGACCCGCAGACCACCGGCGTGCTGGTCGCCACCGTCTCGCCGCTGTCGATCACCGTGACCGGCAACCTGATCCACGACGACCACTTCGGCCTCTGGACCACCGGACCGGTCACCGTGTCCGGCGCGAACGCCAACGCCTTCGTCAACGTGGCGGTGCACATCTCCGTGAACTGATCTGACCTGAATCCGGCCGGCCGACCAAGTCGGCCCGGTCGAGCTCACCGCGGGCGCCCAGCCGATTGCTCGACAGGGCGCCCGCCGCGTTGCCCGGCTCAAGAAGTTGCCTTCTACATGACGTAGAGGGAGAAATCAAATCGTGCGTCCGGTTAACGGACGGGGTTTGGCGGCCGTCGGGAGCGGTCGCGAGCCGTTCCCGGGGACGTTTTCCGGGTCCGATCCCAAGATCGTCACAGTACTGCCACTGAGTGGTTCTAGGCTGTCCCATGTGCCCTGACCTGGGCGTGATGGAGATCACACAGCGCGAACCGGGGTGTAAGGACTACGTTACGGATCAGCGGGTCGCCGAAGAGGTGACCCGTGGCGAGGATCACATCAGGTAGGCCGTAGGATTGCCGACTGTCGGCAAGGCTTGCGGCCGATTTTGCCCCCGGCTTGTGAACGGCTTCACGAGCGGCCGGCGGGCTCCCGCTCGCGGGGGTCTTCCGGGCCGAAGAACAGTGCGACCCGTCGACGACGACGCCGGCGGACTACGACTAGCGGCGGAAAGGTGGCGGCGCGTGTGGACACGTACGTGCCGATCCTGATCCTGGGTCTGATCGCGGGCGGCTTCGCGGTCTTCTCAGTGGTCATCGGCTCGCTTACCGGTCCGAAACGGTACAACCGGGCCAAGTACGACAGCTACGAGTGCGGCATCGAGCCGACACCGCAGCCGGTCGGCGGAGGCCGCTTCCCGGTCAAGTACTACCTGACCGCGATGTTGTTCATCGTCTTCGACATCGAGATCGTCTTCCTCTACCCGTGGGCCGTCGCGTTCGACGCGCTCGGCTGGTTCGGGCTCGCGGAGATGGTTCTGTTCGTCGTCACCGTCCTGGTCGCGTACGCCTACGTGTACCGGCGTGGCGGCCTGGACTGGGACTAGGAGGGGCGCCCGCGATGGGCCTCGAGGAGAAACTGCCCAGCGGATTCCTGCTGACCACGGTCGAGGGGCTGGCCGGGTACATGCGCAAGGGTTCGCTGTGGCCGGCCACCTTCGGGCTGGCCTGCTGCGCCATCGAGATGATGGCGACCGGCGCCGGCCGCTACGACCTGGCCCGGTTCGGCATGGAGGTGTTCCGGGCCTCGCCCCGGCAGGCCGACCTGATGATCGTGGCCGGCCGGGTCAGCCAGAAGATGGCCCCGGTGCTGCGCCAGATCTACGACCAGATGCCGAACCCCAAGTGGGTGCTGTCGATGGGCGTGTGCGCCTCGTCGGGCGGCATGTTCAACAACTACGCGATCGTCCAGGGCGTGGACCACGTGGTCCCGGTCGACATCTATCTGCCCGGCTGCCCGCCGCGCCCCGAGATGCTGATGGACGCGATCCTCAAGCTGCACGCCGAGATCCAGGCCATGCCGCTCGGCGTGAACCGGGAGAAGGCGGCCCGCGCCGCCGAGGCGGCCGCGCTCAAGGCCGTGCCCACCATCGAGATGAAGGGGCTGCTGTCGTGAGCGGCGAGGACACCCCCGCGACCCCCGGCGGCGAACTGGACAGGCCGCAGCCGCTGGCGGTTCAGGAGGCTGAGATCGTCGCGGTGCGCCGGGGCATGTTCCCGACCGACGGCGGCGGCAGCGACACCTCCGGCTACACCCGGCTGGTGCGCCGCGTCGAGCTGCCCGGCCAGTCGCCGCGGCCGTACGGCTCCTACTTCGACGAGATCGAGAACGAGCTGTTCGGCGCGCTCGACGAGCAGGGCCTGGCGCCCGAGCTGGCCATCGAGCGGGTCGTGGTGCACGGCGGCCAGGTCACCTTCCAGGTGCGCCGCGAGCACCTGGTCGCGGTCGCCCGCACCCTGCGCGACGACCCGGCGCTGCGCTTCGAGCTGTGCCTGGGCGTTTCGGGCACGCACTTCCCGCAGGACGCCGGACGCGAACTGCACGCGCTGGTGCCGCTGATGTCGATCACGCACAACCGGCGGATCCTGCTGGAGACCACCTGCCCCGACGGCGACCCCCACGTGCCGTCGCTTTACTCGGTGTATCCGGCGGTGGACTGGCACGAGCGCGAGACCTGGGACATGTTCGGCATCGTCTTCGACGGCCACCCGGCCCTCACCAGGATCCTGATGCCGGACGACTGGCCCGGCCACCCGCAGCGCAAGGACTACCCGCTCGGCGGCATCCCGGTCGAGTTCAAGGGCGCGCAGATCCCGGCGCCCGACCAGCGGAGGTCTTACCAGTGACCATTCAAGCGCAGAGGGCGGCGGACGACATGTCGGACGCCGCGGCCGGCGGCACCGGGGCCGCGTCGCACCCGGCGGCCGAGGAACTGCACGGCGATCCGTACGGCGACCCGTACGGCGCCGGGGACGACGCGCACGACGGCCGGGTGTTCACCATCACCGGCGGCGACTGGGACGAGATCGCCGACTCCCTGGGCGAGGCGCCCGAGGAGCGCATCGTCGTCAACATGGGTCCTCAGCACCCTTCGACGCACGGCGTGCTGCGGCTGATCCTGGAGCTTGAGGGCGAGACGGTCACCGAGGCCCGGGTGGGCATCGGCTATCTGCACACCGGGATCGAGA
>JBOHCW010000090.1:0-7579 GCA_050725375.1 Actinocrinis sp.
GGTACGACAACGAGTGGGGCTACTCGAACCGCCTCGTGGACCTGATCAAGCACGTCGGCGCGAAGCTGTAACACCCGCCGACCGGTCAGGTCACCCCGTGCAGCAGCTCACCGGACCCGCACGACACACTGGGTGTGACGTGCGGGTCCTGGCTTGTGTCCTCACTCTGGAGAAGCGATGAAGACGATTGACGACCTTGAGGTGTCCGGCAAGCGGGTGCTCGTCCGCGCCGACCTCAACGTGCCGCTGGACGGCACGCGCATCACCGACGACGGCCGGATCCGCGCCTCGGTGCCCACGCTCACGGCGCTGCTCGACCGCGGCGCGAAGGTCATCGTGACCGCGCACCTGGGCCGGCCGAAGGGCGTCGACCCGGAGGCCGACAAGAAGTACTCGCTCGCGCCGGTCGCCGCGCGCTTGAGCGAGCTGCTGGGCAAGCCGGTCGCGTTCGCGGCCGACACGGTCGGCGAGTCCGCGAAGGCCACCGTCGCCGCCCTGAAGGACGGTGAGATCGCGCTGCTGGAGAACGTCCGGTTCAACCCGGCCGAGACCAGCAAGGACGCGATCGAGCGCGGCAAGTTCGCCGACCAGCTCGCCCAGTTCGCCGACCTGTTCGTTTCCGACGGCTTCGGCGCCGTGCACCGGCGGCACGCCTCGGTCTACGACATCGCCGAGGACCTGCCGAACGCGGCCGGTTACCTGATCACCGCCGAGTTGGCCGTGCTCAAGCGGCTGACCGAGGACGTCGAGCGCCCGTACGCGGTCGTGCTCGGCGGCTCGAAGGTCTCCGACAAGCTCGGGGTCATCGACAACCTGCTCGACAAGGCCGACAAGATCCTGATCGGCGGCGGCATGGTGTTCACCTTCCTCAAGGCCCAGGGCCACGAGGTCGGCAAGTCCCTGCTCGAAGCCGACCAGCTGGAGACGGTCACCGGCTACCTGGAGCGGGCCAAGGACAGCGGCGTGGAGATCGTGCTGCCGGTGGACATCGTCGCCGCCACCGCGTTCGCCGCCGACGCCGAGCACGACGTGGTCGCCGCCGACGCGATCCCGGCCGACCGGCTGGGCCTGGACATCGGCCCGGAGTCCGGGAAGCTGTTCGCCGCCAAGCTGGCCGGCACCAAGACCGTGTTCTGGAACGGCCCGATGGGCGTGTTCGAGATGGAGCCGTACGCCGGCGGCACCCGCGCCGTCGCGCAGGGCCTGATCGACTCGGGCGCGTTCACCGTGGTCGGCGGCGGCGACTCGGCCGCGGCCGTGCGCACCCTCGGATTCGACGAGGACGCGTTCGGCCACATCTCCACCGGCGGCGGCGCGTCGCTGGAGTACCTGGAGGGCAAGCTCCTCCCCGGCATCACCGTCCTGGAAGGCTGAACCGTGGCCGAGCAGTCCCGCACCCCGCTGATGGCGGGCAACTGGAAGATGAACCTCAACCACTTCGAGGCCATCGCGCACGTCCAGAAGCTCGCCTTCTCGCTCACCGACAAGGACTTCGCCGCGGTCGAGGTCGCGGTGCTCGCCCCGTTCACCGACCTGCGCTCGGTGCAGACCCTGATCGACGGCGACAAGCTGAAGATCAAGTACGGCGCGCAGGACCTCTCACAGCACGCCTCCGGTGCGTACACCGGCGACGTGTCCGCCGCGATGCTGGCCAAGCTCGGCTGCGCCTACGTCGCGGTCGGCCACTCGGAGCGGCGCCAGTACCACGGCGAGACCGATGCGCTGGTCGCGGCCAAGGCCAAGGCGGCCCTGGGCAGCGGCGTCACCCCGATCGTGTGCGTGGGCGAGGGGCTGGAGATCCGCAAGGCCGACGGACACGTCGCGTACTGCGTCGAGCAGATCGACGGCTCGCTGGCCGGCCTGAGCGCGCAGCAGGTCGAGCAGACCGTGATCGCCTACGAGCCGGTCTGGGCGATCGGCACCGGCGAGGTGGCCACCCCGCAGGACGCGCAGGAGGTCATCGGCGCGATCCGCGGCCGGCTGGAGAAGAGCTACGGCGCCGAGGTCGCGCAGAAGGTGCGCATCCTGTACGGCGGCTCGGTCAAGGGTTCGAACGCGGCCGGCATCATGGCCGAGCCGGACATCGACGGCGCGCTGATCGGCGGGGCCTCGCTCGACGCGGACGACTTCGTGCGCATCGTGCGTTACCGCGACCAGCAGGTTGCGCGCTGACGCTCGCCGTGCGGCGGCGGCCAGCGGAAGCGATGCAAGGTGTGTAAGCCGCCTCGGCACTGGCTAGCCGGTCGGGGGGCCGGGTAAGCTCGACTCCGGCCCCCGTCCCCGATGTCGCCGGACCGCGCCCGAAGCGCGGCGGGCTCCGGTCCCGTAGTAGAGAGAAGACCGCACGTGGTCGTCGCACTGGAGTTGATCCTCGGCCTCACCAGCCTGCTGCTGGTCGTGTTCGTCCTGCTGCACAAGGGCAAGTGCGGCGGCCTGTCCGACATGTTCGGCGGCGGCTTCACCTCGCAGCACGGCGGCTCGTCGGTGGTGGAGAAGAACCTCGACCGCATCACCATCGTGCTCGCGATCGTGTGGGTGGCCGCCATCGTGGGCCTGGGGATCTCGTACAAGTAACGATCTTCCGGATCGAAGGCCGATCCTGACGCGCCGTCACGCCGGGGTGCCCCGGACCAGGTGACGGCGCGTAGCATTGTCTGACATATCCCCGCTCCGGTCGGTTGGAACCGGGACGAGTGTCGGACACGTCTGGGAAGTCGCTCGTACTATGGTGCATCGCGCACCGTACGGGGGCGAGGACCGATCCTGTCAGGGAGACGAACAGTGGCTAGTGGCAACGCGATTCGCGGCAGCCGGGTCGGCGCCGGACCGATGGGGGAGGCCGAGCGCGGCGAGACGGCTCCGCGGATCTGGATAAGCTTCTACTGCTGCAACGGCCACGAGACCAAGCCGAGTTTCGCGTCCGAGGCGCAGATCCCGGACACCTGGGACTGCCCGCGCTGCGGCTTCCCGGCCGGCCCGGACCAGGACAACCCGCCGGCTCCGCCGCGCACCGAGCCGTACAAGACCCACCTGGCCTACGTGCGCGAGCGCCGCTCCGACGAGGACGGCGAGGCGATCCTGGCCGAGGCGCTGGCCAAGCTGCGCGGCGAGGCCTGACGCAGGCAGGGTCTCGAGCGGCGCCGGGCCGGGCCGCCTCGACGGGTGCGCCGGTGCCGCGCGCTCGGTGAACCGTGCCCTGATCCGCGCACCCCGTAGTATCGGTTCGTGCCCGACGTGCTGCGTAGATTCGAGATCTTCCTCGACCGTGAAGTGGCAAGATCCTCGCCGCTCTACGCCGAGTTGACCCGCCAGGTCTCCCGGGACCTGCAGGAGGACGGCCCGCTCTCCCGCCTGCTGGCCGCCGCCCCGGACATGCACCGGGTGCCCAACCTGCTGTTCGCAGCGGTGCACCGCGCACTCTTCGACGAGCCCGGCGACGCGCTGGCGGCCTACTACCCGTCACTCGGCGGTACGCGCGCACCGGACGAACAACTAGGAGCCGTGTTCACCCGGTTCGTGCTGGCGCACCGGGAGCGGGTCGAGCATGTATTGGCGACCGGCGAGACGCAGACCAATGAGGTGCTGCGCGCCGCGCCGCTGTACCCCGCCTTCGGCTGGGCGCAGGCGTGCACGCGCCGCCCGCTCGGCCTGATCGAAGTCGGCACGAGTGCGGGCCTGCTGCTGCACGCCGACCGCTACTCATACGTGTACGAGTTCGATGACGGCACGCAACTCGCCGCCGGCTCGGATACCGCAGAAGGCGTGCCGGCGCTGCACTGTGCGGCGCACGGCGAGAACGTCGCGAAGGCACTCGCGCCCTTCGTCACCAAGGACCTGCGCGTCGCGTCACGTGTCGGCCTCGACCTGAACCCGCTCGACCCCGCCGACCCCGAAGCCCGCGCGTGGCTCGACGCCCTGGTCTGGCCCGAGCATGCCGAACGACGCGCACGTCTGCGTGCGGCGCTGGAACACGCCGAGCGCCGCCCCGTGAGGCTGCGTAAGGGACACGCGCTGCGAATCCTGCCCGACGCGGTGGATTCGGTCGCCGACAACGCGATCCCGTGCGTTTATGTGTCGAACTCGCTGCCGCATTGGTCGCCCGAAGACCGCCACGGCTTCGCAGAGCTCATCCGCCGGCTCGGCGCGCAGCGGGACCTGGTGTGCATCGTCAAGGAGGTCTACGCGGGCGGCCTCGGCCTGTTCACCGACCGCCCCGAGGACCGGCTCTCCGAAGACGAGCGGCCGCCGCACGAGGTGATCGGCGCGGTGGTGTACCTCGGCGGCCAGGAGCGCCTGTTCCGCCTCGGCACCGCCGGCATGCACGGCGTCAGCCTCACCTGGAATCCGATGCCAGTCACCTGATTCAACCGCCCGGTGTCGCGGGACTCCCGCACTCGCCAGAGCGATATGAGGGCGCTGGGTTACGCGGGTGCCGCCACAGGCAGTTCAGCGGCTGACGCGGCGGCCGCCAGTCGCTTGTCGTACGTTACGAACGCGGTGAGCGTCGGCCGCATCCCCTGCGCCGTGGCCAGGTGAATCGCGTCGAGACTGCGCAAGAGCGGATCGCCGATCGTTTCGGCGGTGCTCGCGGCGGCGTCGATGCTGGCGAGTGCGATGCTGGACAGAACTACGTGCGCCCGCTCGGCCCTCGTGGGCGCGTACAGTGCCACGGTGCGCAGCAGCTCAATCCGCATAAGCCGGGACGAGACGCGGGGAAGTCCAACTCTTTCCGTCATCCACAGTTCGAGTGCCGGGGTCTCGGCCTCTGGGAGAACGAGCTTCAACGTGGCTGACGTGTCGAGATAGATCATCAGTAGCGCTCTTCTTCGCGGTCTCGGAGAAGCTGGTCGGACAGAATGATGTCGCCGTCGAGCTCCTCGCGCGGTGGTGTGGGCGGGATCTGCGCCGGATTCGCCGCCGCGATCACCTGTCCCTGGGCGATAAGCGCATCGAGGATCGGATCACCGGTCGACGGTGAGTTGGGCACCAACCTGGCAATGGCGCGTCCGTACTCCGTGATGGTGATGGGCTCGCCGTTCTTGACCCGCTCCAGCACGCGCGCTGTCTGCTGGTTGAGTTCGCTCACGGTGACTGTCGCCATGCAGCCATTCTACTAGAAACTAGTAGAACGTGTCTCGGTGGCGTTCGGACAGATGATGACGCCGCGCGCTCGATGCGTTCGGGCGCGCGGCGAGGTGGTGGTGCAATCGCGAGACTGGTCGGTTTACGGCGAGGCGAGCCGACCGAGCCCGGCCGGCAGCCGCCCGGCCGCGGCGCGGTCCAGCAGCCACAGGGTTCTGGCGTGGCCCAGCGCGCCCGCGGCGGGGACCTGCACGCGGCCGCCGCCGGACAGCGCCATGTGCGCCGCAGCGGCCTTCTCCGCGCCCGCCGCGACGACCCAGACCTCGCGGGCGCTGCGGATCGTGCGGAAGGTGAAGGACAGGCGGTCCGGCGGGGGTTTCGGCGAGTTGTGCACGGCGATGACCGCCGCGTCCTCCTCGTACACCCCCGGGTGCTCCGGGAACAGCGAGGCGACGTGCCCGTCGGGGCCCATGCCGAACAGCTCGACGTCGAACGCCGGCACGTCGCTGTCGTCCGCCGCGTAACGGGCCAGTTCGGCCGTATAGCGCTCGGCCGCGGCCTCGGCGTCGTTACCGTCCGGGCCGTCGGTGGACGGCATCGCGTGCACCAGCGCCGGGTCGAGGTCCAGCTTGTCCAGCAGCGCCGAACGGGCCTGGGTCTCGTTGCGGTCCGGGTCGCCCTCGGGCAGGAAGCGCTCGTCGCCCCACCACAGGTGGACCCGCTTCCAGTCGACGGCCACCCGTGCGGGCAGCCCGGCGACGGCGGCCAGCGAGCCGATGCCGATCGTGCCGCCGGTCAGCACCAGGTGGGCCTGGTCCTTCGCGGCCAGCACGTCGGCCAGCTTGGTCACCAGCCGCGCCGCCACGGCCTGAGCCAGCTCCGCCGCGTCCCGGTGGACGATGAGCTCCGCCGTGGCCCCGCCGCCGGCAGTCAACCCTTCGCCCCCGAGCCGGACGCGCCCTTGGCGGGCCTGCCGTTCTTGGCGGCCGGCGCGACGTCGGACGGCTGCGGCATGACCGACTCCTGCGCCTCCTTCTCGGAGACCGCGACCGGCGCCGGCTCGCCGAGCTTGGCGGCCTCCTTGGCCGCGCGCTCGACGGTCGGGCCGGCCACGCTGAGCGGGTCGCTGAACGGCACGTCCACGTGCTTGAGCAGCTGGGCGTAGACGTCGTCCGGGTCGAGCCGGCGCAGCTCCTCGGCGATCAGCTCCGCGGTCTCCCGGCGCTTGAGCGCCACCGGGCGGTCCGGCTGGCCGGGCACCGAGAGGGTGGCCAGCTCGCCGTCCGGGCGGGTCAGCGCGATGGCGCCGTCCGGGGTGACCAGCTTCACCCCGGTGATGCCGGGGCCCTCGTCGGCGGTCCGGCTAACCGGGACGCCGAGCCGCTGGCGCAGCCACACCGCCAGCACGCGCGCCGAGGGGTTGCCCTCCTCGCCGGAGACGGACGCACTGGTGATCTCGCGCGGGAACTGGTCCAGCGCGGCGGCCAGCATCGAACGCCACGGGGTCAGCCGGGTCCAGGCCAGGTCCGTGTCGCCCGGCGTGTAGCCGCCGGCGCGGGCGCGCAGCTTGTCCATCGGCCTGTGGTACTCCGCCGCGTCGGTGATCCGGCGCTGCGCGAAACGGCCCAGCGGGTCGTCCTTCGGCACGTCCGGACCCTCGTCGGGCCACCAGGTGACCACGGGCACGTCCGGCAGGAGCAGCGGCAGCACCACCGCGTCGGCGTGCGCGGACAGTTCGCCGTAAAGGCGCAGGACGATGACTTCACCGGGACCGGTCTCGTCACCGACGCGGATTTCGGCGTCGAGCCGCGTGCGCACCACCTCGGGCCGGCCGACGACCACGATGATGCGGGCCGGGTGCTCCCGCGCGGCCTGGCTGGCCGCCTTCATCGCGTCGTAGTGGTGCCGCTCCTCGGTGGAGATGATCAGCGTGAGCACCGCGCCGGTGGTCGGCGAGCCGGCCCGGCGGCGCGCCTGCACCAGCGTGGCGGCGATCTTGCTGGCCGTCGTGTCGGTGATGTCGAGGATCACGGCCTTCTCCAGTTGCGTGCGTCGCGGCTGAGCATCTCGTCGGCCTCGGCCGGCCCCCAGGTGCCGGACTCGTACTGCGCCGGCTTGTCGTGCGAGGCCCAGAACTGCTCGATCGGATCGAGGATCTGCCAGCCCAGCTCGACCTCCTCCAGCCGCGGGAACAGCGGCGGGTCGCCGAGCAGCACGTCCAGGATCAGCCGCTCGTAGGCCTCGGGGGAGGACTCGGTGAACGCCTCGCCGTACTGGAAGTCCATCGACACGTCGCGCACCTCCATCGAGGTGCCCGGGACCTTCGAGCCGAAGCGCACGGTCACCCCCTCGTCCGGCTGCACCCGGATGACCAGGGCGTTCTTGCCGAGTTCCTTGGTGTCGGTGGCGGCGAAGGGCAGGTGCGGCGCGCGCTGGAACAGCACCGCGATCTCCGTCATCCGCCGCGTCAGCCGCTTGCCTGTGCGCAGGTAGAACG
>JBOHCW010000091.1:0-2492 GCA_050725375.1 Actinocrinis sp.
GCTCCCCGCATCGACCTGCCGCACCGTGGCGCCGAGCAGCCGCATGCGGAAGACGTTGGGCGCCTGCCGCTTCATGTCGGCCGCACCCATGTAGACGTCGCATTCCAGCCCCAGCAGCGCGCACGCCGTCGCCGTGGCGACGCCGTGCTGGCCGGCGCCGGTCTCGGCGATCACCCGCGTCTTGCCCATCCGCTTGGTCAGCAGGGCCTGGCCCAGCACGTTGTTGATCTTGTGCGAGCCGGTGTGGTTGAGGTCCTCGCGCTTGAGCAGGATGCGCGCGCCGGCCCGTTGCGAGAGCCGCCTGGCGTCCGTCAGCAGCGAGGGCCGGTTGGCGTAGCCGCGCAGCAGGCCGGTGAACTCGGCGTGGAAGGCCGGGTCGTTCTTCGACTTCTGATAGGCCTCGGTCAGCTCGGCCAGCGCGGCCATCAGGGCCTCGGGCATGAACCGGCCGCCGTGGCGGTCGTAGTGGCCGCGCTCGTCGGGCTGCGCGGAGGGATGTGCGTAGGCGGCGGCGAAGAACGCGTCGCCGAAATTCGAGCTGTCGGTCATCGGAACGCTCCGAGAGAAGTGTGCGGTTGTAGGCGAACGAGCGGACGGGTGTGCGGTTACCGTCCGCCGTGCCATCGGCGGCCCGCCGGAGCGTGCCGCCACCACGGACGCCTTCGCGCCCGCGCAACTGGTCTCGGTGCGCCGTACAAGGCCGCTACTGCCGTCCGCGCCGCATCGCCGGGTGCGCGCCGGCGGCCACCAGGTCGGCCACCGCGTCGCGCGGGTTCTTGCCGGTGACCAGGGACTCGCCGACCAGGACCGCGTCGGCGCCGCTGTTCGCGTACTGGATCAGGTCGTGCGGGCCGCGCACCCCGGACTCCGCGACGCGCACGACCTCGTCGGGGATCATCGGCGCGAGCCGGGCGAAGGTGCCGCGGTCCACTTCGAGGGTGCGCAGGTTGCGGGCGTTGACGCCGATGACGGGCGCCCCGGCGTCCAGCGCCCGGCGCACCTCTTCCTCGTCGTGCACCTCGACCAAGGGCGTCAGGCCGATCGACCCGGCCCGCTCGATCAGCGAGACCAGTGCGTCCTGGTCCAGCGCCGCGGCGATCAGCAGCGCCAGGTCGGCGCCGTGGGCGCGCGCCTCCCACAGCTGGTAGCTGGTGACGATGAAGTCCTTGCGCAGCACCGGGACGTCCACCTTGGCGCGCACCTCGCGCAGGTCCTGCAGCGAGCCGCCGAAACGGCGCCGCTCGGTCAGGACGCTGATGACGCTGGCGCCGCCCTGTTCGTAGTCCCCCGCCAGCGCGGCCGGGTCGGCGATCGCCGCGAGCGCGCCCTTGGACGGACTGGAGCGCTTCACCTCCGCGATGACCGCGACGCCCTCGCCGCGCAGCGCGCGTGCCCCGTCCTTCGCGGACGGCAGGTTGCGCGCCTTCTCCTTGACCTCGTCGAGCGGTATGGCGGCCTGGCGCTCGGCCAGGTCCGTCCGTACGCCCGCGAGGATCTCGTCGAGCACGTTCGGAATCGGTGTCGCCACCGCCACGTACCGTCCCCTCTGCCTGGGCGCCGCACGGCGCCGTCTTGCCCAGCCATGCTATCCGCACCGGGGCGGTGCTCGGCGCCAAGATCGGCTCGGCGCCGGGTCGCGCCGGGTCCGGCGGCGGGGACGGCGGACCGTCCGCTCGCTCAGGCGCCGGCGCGCTGCGCGGCTGCCTCGGCCTTGAGCTGGCCCCACACGTCCGGGCGGCCGTAGCCGGCGGCGTTGAGCACCGGGACGGAGATCACCGCGGCGAGCTGCAGGACGCCGCAGATGACGGTGCCGACCGTCATGGAGAAGGGGAAGACGACGCCGCCGACCAGGAAGCCGGCGAAGGACAGCGCCGTGCCGACCCAGCGGGCCACCGAGTGGCCGTGGTCCGCGTGGTCCATGGTGTTGCCGACGAAGGTGTGGCCGGCGGCGGACGAGCCGAGCGCCGACATGCCGATGCTGGCGACCTTCATCAGGGTGGAGGCCTCCCTGCGCTCTGACGCGGCGGCCTCGGTCGGCTCGGTGGTGGTGGCTTCGGACATGGGCGCGGTGACTCCTCGACGTCGGCGGTCCTGGCGGCCGGGGCGCGCTGTGCCGCCTCGGCCTCTGTACGCCATTGTCCCCGATCGCGCCCGGGGCCTGCGAATCGGGGGTTCGCAGTGTCGGTCGGGGGGACTCGGGGCTTCGGTCCGGTGCCTCAGAGTGTCGGGTCGGCGCCCCGGTTGAGCGCGTCCCACAGGTCGCGGGTGCTGGGCTCCCCGGCCCCGTCCCCTGCTTGCCCCACGGAATTCTGATGGTCGGACTTACCGGCCGCGGCTGCGGCGCCCTCGGCCGGGGCGACCTCGTAGCGGTTCGACAGGCCGCTCCACGAGCGGCCGCGCGCCAGCGTGAGCGCGCCGCCGAGGGCCACCAGCAGGCCGCCGGCGATGGTGACGTACGGCCAGGCCGTGTTCGTCACGCCGCCGATCTGCGC
>JBOHCW010000092.1:0-12635 GCA_050725375.1 Actinocrinis sp.
GCGGCGAGGGCCTTCACCACGCGCCCCCGTTCACGGCAGCGTCGCCGACGACCAGGACCGCGCACTGCGGGCAGGTCACGGCCGCCTCGCTGGGCGCGAACGCGTCGGCGTTCAACGGCTCGCCCCCGCACCAGGTGGTGACCACCAGGCCGGGCGCCGGCCAGTGCAAGACCGGCGCGGCGGGCGGCGCGGGTTCGGCGGCGGCGCGGGTGTAGACCTCCACCCGGAAACCGTCCGCCTCGACCGTGGCGCAGAACTCCAGCGGCGTCGCGTCGTGCTCGTACAGCCGGTTGATCTGCTCGGTCACCTCGGTGCCGAGCCGCTTGGCCCACTTCTCGACGTCGGCCCGGCGGCCGCCGGCGAGCCGCAGGTACACCAGGGCCGGCCGGTCGTCGGACACGGGCCGGTTGACGTGGATGTCGGCCACGGCGGGCATGCCCTTGGTGTCGAGCTTGATCGGGCCGAAGTTCAGCATCATCCGGTCACGCTCCGATCAGGGCCAGCGCGGTGCGCTCGCCGATCCGGTTGCGGTAGGCGATCCCGGCGCCGTCGAGCAGCGCCCGCAAGTCGCCGATCATGTTCGCCTGCGCGGTCGCGGTCGCGATGGCCGCGGCGAGCTGCCGGCGCAGCGCGGTCGCCTCGGTGGCGTACGCGTCGCGTTCCGCCGCGACCTCCGCCAGGTCGCAGGCGAGCGCCGGGTCGAAGTCCAGGCCGTCGAAGGTCACGACGCGCCCCCGGCCGCGCCCGCCGCCGCGCCGTCCACGGCGGCCAGCAGCTCGGTAAGCGCGTCGCGCAACGCGCGCGCCTCCGCCACCGTGAGCCGCACCTCTTCCTCGCACCGGCCACCCGGCGCCCCGACCAGCGGCACCGTCAGCGCGACGGTCGCCACCGCGGCCAAGTAGTGCTGCGCGGCCATCAGCGAGGCAACCGGCGCGAACGCGTCGACGTCCTCGCCCGAACCTTCGCCCTGGTACAGCGTCAGCGCGACCTCGGCACCGAACAGCGTGTGGCACCGGTCCTCGAACGCGTCACGGTTGCCATGCCCGACCGGGCCGGCCACGGCATCGCACCACGACGGACACGGCCCGGCCAGCCAGAACGGCCGCCGCGCACCGCGGCCGCCGGTCGGCACGGCGAGCAATCCGTCGACGGCCGCCAGCGTCCGAGCCACAGCCAGCCCGTGCTCCGCGTGGTGCCCGTGCGGGCCGGACGTGCTTGCAGTGCACTGGTTCGGAACAATGGACCTCATGGTCCCTTCCCTTCTGTGGAGGGTCTGGATCTAGGCCCTGTCCGGTGATTGGGTCACCGGGCGGGGCCGCTCCGCGTTGCACGCGCATTGCACGGGCTGTGCGGAGTTCCTGATACTCAGCGGACTCTGTGGACCGCTGAGCGTGCCCTGACGTGGGGGGAAGGAAGGCAGCGGATACTGCGGAATGCCGTTAGTCGCCTGGCAGACAGAAGGTCAGGGGTTCGAATCCCCTTGGCTCCACTTCATTCGAACGCAGGTCAGGGCCGCTTTTCAGTTATCTGGAGAGTGGCCCTTAGTCTTGTCTAGGGCCGCTCCATTGCACGAAATTGCACAGTACCTAGTCGAGAAGCTTTGAGAGCGCGTCTCTGGCTGCCGCCAGGTCGTCAGGGTTCGGCCATACGTAGGTCCGCTTGGTGAACGCAGGGTCCGAATGGCCGGCCCACGCCGACACGACGACGTCGGGAACGCCGTTGTTCGCCAGGTACGTCAGGCACGCGTGCCGCGCGTCGTACAGGCGCACCGTGCGCACGCCCGCCAGCTCGACGAGCTTCTTGTACCTGCGCCGCAGCCAATCGGTCTTGACCGGGCGCCCGAGTTCGTCGACGAGCACATAGCCGCTCTCTTCGTACGCGTCGCCAGCCTCGGCCTTCTCCTCGGCCTGCCACTTGAGCAGTGCTTCGAGAGCGTCGACCGTGACGTCATCGACAGGCAACGTCCTCTCACCGGCGCGGGTCTTGGGCTCCTTCTCGTCGACCTGGCCGGCCACAAGGGTGCGCACCCAATCGATAGTCAGCGTCTTGGCTTCCAGGTCCACGGCCGACCACTTCAGCCCGCACACCTCCTCCGGCCGCAGCGCCGTCAGAGAGAGCCGCATGATGGCGTAGAGACGATCGTCCTTGATGGCGCGTAGGAACGTCTTCACCTCCTCTGCGGTCCACGGCGCGCGCTTGATCTTCGGAACCGCAGGCGTGCGGATCTTCGCGGCCGGGTTGCGCGGGATCAGCCCTTCGTCGACCGCGTCCGCGAGCGCGCTGCGCAAGTGACTGATCGTGAGCTGAATCGAGCGGGGACCGAGCGGCGTTCCCGGCTTGCCACCCTGTTTGCGGCCTACCGTCTCCATCCATTCGATGACCCGCTCGACATCCCGCGGGGTGATCGACTGGAGCTTGCGAGCTCCGAGGACTACCCGCACCGGCCGCGCCGCGTCGTGGTAAGACCGCTTCGTCGCTGCCGACCGGTCCCGGCACTTGTTGCGCGCCCAAGTCTCGATGTACTCGGCGACCGTCAGATCTGAGGGCCGGATGTACGCCCCGCGGTCGACGTCGTGGCGGAGCTTCGCGTATTCGGCCTTTGCGTCCCTCTGCTTGTCGAACGACCCGTAGTGCTGCTTACGGTTCCCTTCGGCATCGCGGCCGACGTCGGTGCGAAACCAATAGAACGTGGTGCCATCAGCGCGTTTGCCCTTCTTGATCGGATCAGCCATCCGTTTGCCTCTCTGCGGCTGAATCAATCGACGGAGGCGGCGACTGCCACCCCGCATCTACCAGCGCGTTGATCACCTGTGCTGCGATTGTCCGCACGAGTTCGCCGCCGTGTAGGCGCTCGGCCTGTTTGTCGAGCTTGGCGACTACTTCTTGGAGTAACTGCAGCTGATTATTGACCTCTGAGTAGGTCTCTACGCCGGAGTAAGCCACATCTTCTTCGAGCTCGCGGATGTACTGGTGCGATTCCGGATACGACCGATGAGGAGGCACACCGGGTTGCTCTTCGAGATCTTCATTTCCTACAAACCAAAGCCTTCGATAGCCAACGAGCCAGAGGTAAACCTCAAGTGCCGAGGTGCTTACGGTCGACGATAACCAGTACTTGTCATTCTCCTTAGGGAGTAGGACGTACATCGGGCACATGCCGAGCGCGTACGAGAGGATCAACAGTTCATCGACAGTGATCTTCCGTGTCCTTGCACCGTCCTTCCGCCGGCCGTTCTCAATCAGGTAGATGACATCGGCTGTGAGCTCTGGTGCGCCGAACGCGGCGCAGTCTGCCGCGAGTTGACCGACTGATTGGCCGGTCATCTTGCGCAGTTGGCGCACGCGCTCGCCGACTACGTCGCTCGGCGTCTTCCAGGGATCTTCGCTCGGCATATCGTCGAAAATAGCCGATGGATTGACGAATGACAACCCGTTAGGTACAACTTCACTCAACGCCGTTCTCCGACGAACTGGCGCTAGAAATCGACGGATCGTCTAGAGGTGGAGTATGGCCGGGACTGTAGAGCTACCGGAGTTGCTGACGCTCGAAGAGGTCGCCGAGCGTACGCGAACGACGGTAGAGACCGTGAGGTACTGGCGAAGGCATGGTCAGGGACCGCGTGGCTTCCGCCTCGGGCGTCGTGTGGTCTACGACGCGGCGGAGGTTGCTTCATGGATTGCCGAGCGTCGCGCGGATGCGGAGAGCTCGAAGTGAACCGTTCGACTCTTCAGCAGATCAAGCACGAGTGGCCGGCGACCTGCACGATTCCGAAGGTGGCTGACGCGCTCGGGATTAGCCCGTCTTACGCATACGAGCTGGCCAAGAGCGATGGTCTGCCGTTCAAGACGTTCAAACTCGGTGGTCGACGTTTAGTCCGAACTGCCGACCTTATCCGCTTCCTTGAAGACGGCGATCCGACGCCAGGGATGGCGAACAGCGGTGGGTGACGACGAGGGCCGCCCCGTGGGGGATGGGGCGGCCCGTGGATCGGATTCCTGTGATCGGGTCACGGTAGCGCACTGGTGTCGGCAGTGCCCTGTGTCGACGGATGTTGGTGCGGCGATGGAGGCGTGGCGCTGGTTGTGGCAGTGGGGCCTGTCTGGTGAGGCGTCGTGGCATGAGCTGTTTCACGTCTTCGGGTTGTGTGACTGCGCGCGGTGCCGGTGGTGGCGTGGTGGTGGGCTGTGACGGCGCGGTCATCGCTGGGCCGGGTGGAGGCTGCGTTATCCGCGCTCGGGGAGTTCCCGCGTTGGCAGGGCGGGGACCGGTTGCGGGTGCGCGGCGTGTGCCACGACGGCCGCAACCCGGACACCCTGGCCATCCGCTACGACTCGGCCGCGGGCCGGGTGCTGGTGTGTTGCCACCGTGGTTGTGACGTTGGCGCGGTCGTCGACGCGCTCGGGCTGCGATTGGCGGACCTCTACGACGACGCGTCCGCGCGCTCTGTCCCTGGCCTGGTGGCCGCCGGGCCGGTGCGGCGGCCAGTGTCGGCTGCGGTGACGGTGTTCGCTGCGGCGTCGGCCGGGTGGCGGGCGCCGGCGAGCGATTGGGTGCCGTGCGGTCACGGCAAGCTCGCGGAATACGTGTACAGCGATGAACAGGGCCGCACGGTGTTCGGCGTGACGCGCTGCCCGCGTAAGTGCTTCGCGCAGTGGCGTCCGGACCCTGCTCGCCGCGGTGGCCGGCGGTGGCGTCTGCGCGAGGTCGACCAGTCCGGCAACCTGCTGGCCGAGGTGCGGCCAGTGCTCTACCGCCTTCCTCAACTTCTCACGGCGATCGCTCATGGCGAACGCGTGTGGCTGGTGGAGGGGGAGAAGGACGCGGAGGCGTGCGCGGCGCGCGACCTGCCGGCGACGACCGCCAGCCGCGGGGCGAACGGATGGCGGGCGGAGTACGTCGCGCAGCTCGCCAGCGCGCACGTGCGCTTGGTGGCTGATCGCGACGTGCCTGGACGTCGCCGCGCGGAGAAGGTCGCCGGTTCACTGCTCGGGCACGTGGCTTCGCTTGACGTGGTGGTCGCCGCGGATGGCTGCAAGGACCCTTACGACCATTTCGCCGCCGGGCGTGCGGCGCCTGACTTCCTTACTGTCTGGCCGCCCGTACGGGCTGGAATCGAGAGTTCATGAGTGTGCTTTCTGGCGCGGAATGGCCAGACGAGATGCAGACGGAGCAGGACCACGCCGCGGCGGCCGAGGGGGCGGGGGATGTCGAGTCGGTTCTGAGCGTGGCTAGTGAGGCGCGCAAGCTCGGATTTTCCTCGTGCCCGCAGCTCCCGGACCCGTTCGAGGTCGACGACGCGGGGGTGTACGTGGTGAAGGAGACTCGCGACGGCGAGACGACGAGGGTGCGGGTGTGCTGGGCGCCGCTGTTGGTCGTGCGCGTGTTCGCCGATCCGGCCGGGCAGCAGCTGGTGGAGTTGGCGTGGTGGGCCCGGCGCCGGTGGGTGCGCTGCATAGTGCCTCGGCTCGCGGTCGCCAGCGGTAAGCGGCTGGTGTTGGCGCTAGGGAATGCGGGTCTTCCAGTGATCGAGTCGGCTGCGAAGGGGGTGGAATGGTGGCTTGCCGCGTTCATGACGGTCAACGAGTCCCGTATCCCGGTCGAGAGGGTCGCCCGTCAGCTCGGGTGGCAGCCGGATGGCACGTTCGTCACCGGCCAGGGCGCGCCCTATCGGGTCGAGCCCACCTATGACGATCAGCGCGGCGCCCTGGAGGCGCACCGGCCGGCCGGGCTGCTGTCGGAGTGGAAACGTGCGGTCAAGCTGATCGGGGATCACCCGGTCGCGGGGGTGATCTTGTCGACGTCGTTCGTGCCGCCGCTGCTGGGCACGCTCGGGCTGGATTCGTCCATTGTGGATGCCTCCTCGCCGTCGACGCGCGGCAAGACGACCGCGTTGATGGCTGCGACGTCGGTATGGGCGGACCCGAGCGAGCGCGCCGAGGGAATGTTCTCGTGGAAGTCGACCGAGTTGCAGTTCGAGAAGCGGCTGAACCTGGCTAACGGTGTCCCGGTGGCAGTCGACGAGACGCAGATCGCGAATCCGGACACGATCGAGCGGGCGCTGTATCAGGTGGCGAAGAACCGCGGAAAAGCACGCGGCGGGGGCTATCCCTCAATGCTGCCGTGGCGCACGGTGGTGATCTCCACGGGCGAACGGCCGGCACTGTCGTTCACCACGCAACAGGGCGCGGCCGCGCGGGTGCTCTCGCTACGCGGTGCGCCGTTCGGCAACGATGGCCAGGAGAGCGCTGACGCGGCGAACGCGGTACGCGACGGGGTCGCCGCGGCCTATGGCAGCGCAGGCCCGGCGTTCGTCGCCAAGCTCGTGCAGTTACTCAAGCAGCCGGGTGCGTCCGCCAGGCTACGCGAGCGTCACGGCGAGCTCGCCAGCCAGCTCGCGGGCGCGAGTGACCTGAGCCGGCGGCGCGCGCCGATGGTCGCCGCGGTGTATCTGGCCGCGCAGCTTGCCTACGAGTTCGACGTGCTGCCGTTCGAGCCGGCGAAGATCGAGGCCTGGCGGGAATTGCTGACCGGTGATGAGCCGACCGACAACCGGCCAGAGATGGCGTTGGACGCTCTGCGCGAGTACGCGGCCGCACATCCCGGGGAGTTCCGGCCGGCCGGCCGGCAACAGGAGGCTCCGATAGCCGGGTGGAGCGGGCGCATGGTCGTGCACGCGGACAAGAGCGCCGATGTGTGCTTCCTAGCTCAGAAGGCACGCGACATCCTCGCGCGGGCCGACTACAGCCTCGACGCGGTGGTCTCCGGCTGGGTCGAGTCCGGCGCGGTGACCACACAGGCCAAGCAGCGGCCGCCGTACCTGGTCATGCGCTCGTTGGGCGAACGTTCGGCGCGGATGCTGGAGTTTGTCCGCCTACTGGAGCCGCACGCCGATGAGTAGGCCACGCAGTGTGACAATCAGGGCCGCTCGCGCGGGTATGGACAGGTCAAAATTGCCTATCTGCGTAGCGATTTGGCTTCTAGAGTATCTTTTCCCAGGTCAGAGAATGTAGAAGTCACTACGCAGAGGACCCGAAGTCGCTACCAGATCGCTACGCAGCTCCCGGAATCTGCGTAGCGATCTGAAATCACTACGCACGCCGCGTAGCGGCTCGCGGCAGGCATACGCCCTGCTCACAGTAGCTTTTAGGGCGTCAGCAAACCACTACGCAATCCGGGGATACCTCTGTCCGTTTTTTTCGCCGGACCGGCCGCTTCGCGCACACTGCGTGACAGCCCGGATGATCGGAGACAGTCGTCCCCGGCTTTGCCGGCTGCAACTGCTGCCCCCATCGGAGTTGGGGCGTAACGCAGCACCCGGAGCACCCGCAGCACCCGAGACTGCCTCTGAGCTGGGCACTAGCGCGGGCACTAGCGCGGGCGCTGGTGCGGGTGCTGCGGGTGCTGCGGGTGCTCTCTTCCCTCTCGGCTTGGATGAGTAAGAGCGTTACGCGCCTCGCCTGGTCGACGCTCGCCGTGATCGACACCTGAATCTGCGACCGAAAGGCAGCGGTGGTGACCACGGACCACAAGCCCGGGTCGCCGGACCCTGCTGGCACCATGACCGGCTCGGCGGCCCGCACTGCGTGGTGTGGGGCACGCTGCGACCGGCGCGACGGGTTCGCCTGACTGGGGGTGTCGGCGATCGAGTAGGCGGCGCGCTGCGCTCTGCGTGCGGATTGGCGGCGTGTGTCGAGTGCGCCGGACCCGGGCTATGGCCCTGGGGCATGCTCCGGGTCATAGCCCTGCGCCATGGCCCGGGTCATGGCCCTGGGCCATGTTCTAGGCCATGGCCCGGGCCATAGTGGGCGTGTATGGCCTGGGCCATAGGTGTTGCCGATGGCTTGTTCGGGCTGTATCCCGAGGTGATACAGCCGGTTGAGTCGGTGCCGGCGACTGGTCGCAGGGAAGGGGCTCAGGGTTCGATGAGCGATCGTAAGACGGTGACGTGTTCGTGCGGGCGGCAGTTCACGACGGCGGTGCGCGGGCGCGGTACGCACTGCCCGGACCGGAGTTGTCACAAGCGGATCTATGTCCGAGTGGACGGGACGGTGCGGCCCGCGGGTGTCGCGGCGCCGAGCGGACGCTCAGCGGCCGTGACCGGGCCGCCGAAGACGAGCAAGCGACCCAAGCGCGGGGCGCCCGACTCCGCGCAGCCGGAGCCGCCGAAGCCGGCCGGGTACGTGAGCCTTGACGAGATTCTGACGCTTCACGCGCCGGCGTCGGTCATCCGGGCGCGGGAGATGTGGGAATGTCGCCATCCGGTCGAGGGGGGTCGGGCGATGCCGTACCAAGAGATCGCAGACCAATACGGAGTCTCCGTGCACCGGGTACGCCAGCAGATCGCCGCGGAGGAGCGCCGCCAGGAACTCGAAGCGCGCGCGGCTACTGTCGGCGGCTGATGACCGCTGCGGCCGGTTAGAGCGCGGCGTTGACGTCGACGGTGCGGCGGGCGCCGGTGTGCAGGTGCCCGTACACGGTGCTGCGTGGGACGGCGAACAGGTCGGCGATCTGCTGGACGGTCTTGTCGCGTTGGTCGTAGAGCTGTTGGGCGAGTGCGGCCTGATCCTTGCTCAGTCGCGGGGGCCGGCCGCCGGTTCGGCCGCGGGCGCGGGCGGCGGCCAGGCCGTCGCGGGTGTTGGCGATGATCAGTTCGCGTTGCAGTTCGGCCAGGACGGCGAGCATCCCGAACATGGCGCGGCCCTCAATGGTGGAGGTGTCGATGTTCTGCTCGGTGACCTTCAGCTCGACGCCGCGCTCGCGTAGGTGGGCGCCCAGGGTCACCAGGTGGTGCAGGGAGCGTGAGAGCCGGTCTAGTCGGGTGATGACCAGGGTGTCCCCCTCGCGCAGCATCGTGAGTACGAGGTCGAGTTTCGGCCGGGTCGACTTCGCCCCGGACGCGGTGTCCACGTGGATGTCGCGCTCGGCCACGCCGGCGCGCCGTAGCGCGTCGAGTTGGTGGTCTGGGTTTTGTTCGGCGGTGGAGACGCGGGCGTATCCGATCAGCATGCGGTGACGGTATCGGCGGGCGCCGACGTTTTGCGGCGTTGGTTCGCGGCGCGGGTTATCGACGGTGCGCCGCGTGGTCGAGCTGCGGCGTGGCGGGCGGGTGTCGCGGCGTCGGCAATCAACCGTTTTCCGGCGACCTCGACGGGCGGTGATCTCGCTCGTAAGGTGCGAGCGTATGAGCCCTTACAACATCCGTGACCTGTTCGGCCACTTCGTGCGCCCCCGCTCGCGTGAGGACAGGCTGTGCCCGCACAAGTGCTGTCGTGGCAAGCGAATCCATCCGCGCGACACGCCGCTGATCGCGAACAAGGCACTGTTGCGCGCGATGACCGATGACGACTTCGTCACGCTGCTTCAGGGCATTGACTGGAACGACACCGGTGACCTTCAGGACGTGTTGAAGGAAGCGGATCGGCGCGAGCGCCGGCAGTTGGCGGCGTACCGGCGCACCCGGGATCGTACGCAGCGCGCGCAGATGGAGCGGCTGGATTTCGAGATCGAGATCGAGGCGAAGTTCCTGCAAGCCGAGCACACCACGCGTGGCAACATGCTCAGCCGGGCGGGTAGGTCGGCCCGTGTCGACCCGCGCACGCTGTTCTACGGTCCGCAGGCGCGCGCCCGCAAGTACGGCTCGCAGGAGTTGAACGAGTGGTTTGACCGGTACGGGCGGCTGACGGTGAGCGAGTACCGGCGCGGGCGCACCCGGCCGGCCTCGACCCGGCCGGCGGCCCGCGCGACCTCGACCGGCGTGCGCGGCAAGCGCGGTAAGTCCTAGGGGCGTGGAACGGGCCGGCCGCGTCAGCGTGCGCACTGTCGCGACCGGCCCGGCTTATGAGTGTGTCAGCACACGATCGGCGCGCGGACTGTACGGCTGCTGGAGGCGTTCGAGGCCGGCGAGCACCCGGCGCAGCAGATCCAGCGACGGCGGCGGCTCGCGCGGTCGCCACGGCGTGTGCGCCGGCTCGTGGACCAGCTGCGCGAGCGAGATCACCGGGCGTCCAGGTGCGCGAACGCCGCGTCCAGGCCGCCGACGATCGGCATGACCTTGTCCAGGCCGGTGATGCGCAGCATCGAGGCGACCTGAGGCGGCGGCGCGATCAGGCACAGCGCGCCCCCGCCGGCGCGGGCGCGTTTGACCGCGGCGATCAGCACGCCGAGCCCGGAGGAGTCGATGAACTCAAGGCGGCTTAGGTCCAGGGCGACCCGGTAGGCGGCCGGCGCGGGCACGGCGAGCAGTTCCTCGCGCAGGCGCGGCGCCGAATACATGTCCAGCTCGCCGACCAGCTCGCCGACCGTGCGGCCCCGGTCGAGCCAGATTTCGACGTCGAGCGCTGATCCATACATCCCCGGGGGTTGTCGCTGCGTGTTCACATGCTTACCCAACATCGGCCGTGTGGCCGCCGGCAGCGTGTGCGCTCAGGCGCGGGGTGTGTATGGGGGGTGTGAATGCGAGCGCTCGGGCACGGATAGGCGACGGGCCGTGATCTGCGGGGTGTGCGTGCCTATGCTGCGCCGTAGTGCAGACGATCGCCGCGGGGAGGCCGCCACATGTCAGCGAACAGTGCGCTAGCCGAGCACCTGGCCGAGTCGGGGATCAGCCACGCGGGATTGGCGCACCGCGTGGTGAGCCTCGCGGCGCGCCGCGGTTTGCCGGCGCCGCGTTTCAATCACGCGAGCGTGGCCCGCTGGCTTCGTGGCGAGCAGCCGCGCGGTCTGACGCCGGATCTGCTGGCGGAGGTGTTCACCGGCTCGCTCGGCCGGCCGGTCACGCGCGCCGACCTGGGGATGCGTCCGGCGCGGGTTCCGGGGGATCTCGGGCTGAGCTATGAGTACGATCTCGACGCCGCGGTGAGCGCGGCTACTGACCTGTATGGGACTGATGTGCACCGACGCGCGATGCTTGCCCGCTCCGCTTATACCGCGGTGGCCTACCTGGTGCCGGTTCTGCGGTGGATGACCGCGCCCGGTGGCGTGATGACGGACCGGGCCGGAGCGCGGCGGGTCGGTGCGGCGAACGTGACCGCTATACGCGAGTTGACCGCGACCTTCCGCCGGCTCGACAACCTGTTCGGCGGCGGCTACGCGCGTTCGACCGTCGTGCAGTACCTCGCGGACGAAGTCGCGCCCCTGCTACGCGATGGCGCCTGCAGCGCGCCGGTGGGCCGGGAGCTGTTCTCCGCGGCGGCAGAAATGACGCTGCTGGCCGGCTGGATGGCCTACGACTTGGAGCAGCATCCGATCGCTCAGCGGTACCTGATCCAGGCGCTTCGGCTCGCTCACGCCGCGGGAGACACGGCGCTTGGCGGCGAGATCCTGGCCGCGATGTCGTGCCAGGCCGCGTATCTCGGCGATGGGCCGGGCGCCGTCGACATGGCCCGTGCCGCCGGCGACGCCGCACGCCGTGTCGGCAGCGCCGCGCTGCTGTCCGAGGCGCTGGTGACCGAGGCGCACGGCCACGCCCTAGGCCGCGACCCGCGCGCGTGCGCCAGTGCCCTGACCGGCGCGCATCGCGCGCTCGACCGCGCCCGACCTGGGGATGAGCCGCAGTGGCTCGGCTACTTCGACGCCGCGTATCTGGCGGCCAAGACCGGGCGGGCGCTGTTGGATGCCGGCGACCCGACACAGGCCGCGGCATCGATGCGCGCCTCGTTGGAGATGGCGGGCGGCTACTCGCGCGGCGCGGCCTTCAACCTGGCGTTACTGGCCGGATCACTGTTGGAGGGCGGCCGGGTCGAGGAGGGCTGCGCCGCGGCGCACCAGGCGCTATCGGCCGCGGACGGCATCGCGTCCGCGCGCGTGACCGGTGAACTCGCCTCGCTCGGCGTGCGGGCCGCACGGCACCGTGACGCGGCGCCCGTACGGGAGCTGCTGCCCGCGCTGGCTAGAGCGCGCCCAGGCGTTCGCGCGCTGCCAGCAGCCCGATAACCGAGGCCGCTCCGAGCGTCATACCGCCGACCATCGCCGGCACGTCCGCGAGCGGGACCCACCGCACCGCCTGGCCCTCGTTGACGTCCAGCGCCGCGCCGTCGACCGGCGTCGGGTCGAGCCCGAGATACACGTGGTTGAGTGCGTCCGCGGTGCCGGTCATCGGCTGGAACGAGACCAGGTGCTCGACGCGGGCCGGGCGCCATCCGGTTTCCTCGACCGCTTCCCGTAGCGCCGCGTGCGCGGGAGTCTCGCCCTGGTTGAGGTAGCCGCCGGGCAGCTCCCACACCCACAGGTCACTGATGAACCGGTGTCTGCGCATCATCAGCGCCTCGCGGCGATCGTTGACCAGTACGCACATCGCGGCCGGGTCGACGCGCAAGACGACTTGCTCGAACTCGGTACCGTCCGGAAGTTGGACGTGTGCGACGCTCAGCCGGCTGTGCCGGTTAACAGCCGCGTCCGGTAGCGCGATCGACTGCTCACGCACCTGCCAGCGGGTCGCCTCGGTATCGGTCACCACTCGACCGTACCGGAGCGAGACACCGCGGGCCTGAGTCACCCGCGGCTCGACAGGAGACGGACACCGCCGACAGTGAACTGACATGCAGCCGCCTGACGCGGCGCCGCCAGCGACGGCGGCGGCGAGAAGCGGGAAACTCGTCGCGCGGACGAGTCGAGCTCAGCGGCGCCGGTGCGCGAC
>JBOHCW010000093.1:0-9646 GCA_050725375.1 Actinocrinis sp.
TCGGCACCTTCACCGTTTATGAGATCGCTTCCGACAACACCGGGAAGCTGACCAGGCTCAACGCGACGTTCGAACACCACTGCGAGTCGACGACGGCGCCGGCACTGGTCGGCTTCGTCCGGTTCAACGCGACCGTGCCGACGCCGGTGCCGACGCTTCCGGGCCCGCTGGCCGCGCACCTCGCTCCGTCCACCGGTGCGGGCAATGCGACCGGCATGACCAACGTCAAGCTCGACGCATCGCAGACCACTGGCGCTGGTACGGGTGCGACGTACACCTTCGCCTTCGGCGACGGCGGGCCTTCGGTCGTGTCCACCACCCCGGTCGCGACGAAGCTGGAGTGGGAGGGCACTTACAAGGTCACCGTCACGGTGAAGGACGCACTGGGCCGCACCTCGGTCAGCGCGCCGCAGTGGCTCACCGTCGGCGACGGTTACCACGCCGTGAGCCCGACCCGACTGCTGGACACGCGCATCGGCACCGGCGCGCCGGCCGGCGCGGTGGGCGGGATGAAGACGGTGACGCTGCACCTGCCGTCGTCGGTGACCGCGTCCGGCCACGGCGCGCTGGCAGCCGTGGTGCTGAACGTGACGGTCACCCAGCCGAAGTCGAACGGCGACATCACGGTCTATGAGACGGGGATGTCGCAGCGTCCGACGACGTCGAACCTGAACTTCACCGCCGGGCAGACGGTCGCGAACCTGGTGACGGTTCCGCTGGAGCCGGGCGACAGCATCGTGCTGTACGTGCACTCGCCGGGATCGGCGCAGCTGGTCGCGGACCTCGAAGGCTACTACACGACCGGCGACGACCCGACGAACGCCGGGTTCGCGTCGTTGACGCCGACGCGGATCATGGACACGCGCAACGGCACCGGCAACGTCGGACGTCGCGTCGGCGCGTTTGGCCACGTCTCGCTGCCGGTGCCGTCGTCGGTGCCCGCGGGTGCCACGGCGATGGTGATGAACGTGACCACCGTCAACACCGCGGCCGGCGGCAACCTCACGGTCTACCCCGACGGCTCGGGCGGCGTCCCGGTGGTCTCGAACATCAACTTCGGGGCGCGTCAGGTCACGCCGAACCTGGTCATCGTGCCGATCCCGGCCGACCGGAAGATCGACTTCTACCTGTCCAGCCCCGGATCGGCGGACCTGGTCGCGGACCTCGAGGGCTACTTCTCGACCTCGGCGACGGCCAAGTTCGTGCCCTGGTACCCGACTCGGCTGCTGGACACGCGCAAGGGAAACGCGGGTGGCGCGCTGCCGTCCGGGTACTACATCTGGTACCCGATGGCGTACGCCTTCGACGTCCCCGTCTCCGCGATGTCGGCGGCTTTGTACAACGTCACGGTGACGCAGCCGCAGGGCCCCGGGTATGTCAGCGTCGTGCCGGACCCGGACGCGTACACCTCGATTCCGTCGGTCTCGAACCTGAACTACGTCAAGGGCCAGACGGTCCCGAACGCGGTGCTGGCGCCGATGACCAACGGCAAGCAGGACTTCGACAACAGCGGTTCGACGATTCAGCTGATCGTCGACTTCTTCGGGTACTTCGCGCAGCCGTTGGCGACGGACGCTCCGCCGACGTCATCGGTGGCCATGAACCACGCTCGGCTGAGGAAGTAGACAGGGCGCTCAGCACCGCGCCCGATGAGATGGATCTGTGCCCTCCATTGATGGCTGAATAGCCGCAGGGGGAGGGCAGAAGTCGTCAGCACGGAGGCCTCCGCGTGAGCGGGGGCCTTCGCGCGTCCACGGCGATCCCGCGCGCGGCCGAACTCGTCGATTCCGAGCTGCCGACAATGCCGGGTGCGCGGACTGAACTGCGCGACCAGCTGCTCGTACGCCAGCCGGAGTTCTCGGCGGGGCGCCGGTCAAAGCAGTGCGGCGAGGACGTCGGCCGGGTCGTGGCCGGGCGGCCCGTCCGGCCACCAGGCGCCGTCGCGCCGACGGTAGGGGTGCCAGCGGCCGTCGCGTCCGTAGCGCAACTGGATATTTTGCTCGGCGAAGGTCCACCGGTTGCGCCAGGTCGCGGGTTCGGGCGCCGTCTCCTCGTCCCAGCCGGCCCGCAACAGGGTGCGCGAGCGGGTGAGTTCGGCGGCGGGCGGCGTCCACGGTTCTTCGAGGACGTCGAATCCGGCCGCGCCGGCGTACCGCCATGCGAGGATGCCGCGCGCCACACGCGCGGGCTCGACGCCGAGCCCTTCGACCAGGCGCGCGAAGACGTGGACATCGCGGTGCTCGCCGGACAGCAGCCGTACCGCGTCGCGGTGCGCGTCCAGATCCGGCACGAGTGCCGGCAGTTGCGCATCATCGGCCGAGGTGTCATCGAGATACGCGTCGAGGAGCGTCTTCGCGTGCACGGACGCGCCGGCGGCGAGCATCTCCAAGGACGGCGGGTCGAAACCGGCGGCCAGCGCGGACGCCCCCAGCACGATCGGCGACGCGGCCTGTGCCACCCGATCATCGACGAGCCCCGGGTCCTGGCGCGGTTGCCAGCCGGCGAACGCGTCGCGAGCGGGCGTCCCGACAGGCGCCCGGCGCTGCGTCGGCGCGCCCGCCGCGTCCAGGTCCGTCGACGCCGCGGCCTGCTCGGCCGCCGCGCGCGCGGTGTTGCGCTTGTGCAGCTCCGCCATGATCGTGTCCTCGTCGCGGCCGCGCATGAGCAGCAGGACGAACGGGTCCTCGTCGAGGATGCGGGCGATCTGATAGCACAGCGCCGCGGCGTGCTTGCACGGATAACCCCAGTCAGGGCACGAACAGGCCGGTTCGAGCTCGTCGTCGGCGGGCAGCAGGAGTACGCGCGCCTTGGCCGCGTCGTCGACGAGTTCTTCCGGCATGTCGCGATCCAGCAGGGCCGCGATGTGCGCGGCCTTGGCCGCCACGGCGTTCAGGAAGCGGTCCCACTCCTCGTCATCGAGGACCCGCACGCGCACCGACGAGGCGTACGGGCGCGGCTGGCTGCCGTGCACCTTCGCGGAGATCTTCCCCGGTGTGACGGTGATCTCGCCGACCGCGCCGCGGCGCGCGTACGTCCGCCCCCGCGAGAGCCGTCCGGCGTCCATGGAGGTTTCTTCGAGCGCTGCGACCCACTCCCCGCCCCACCAGGACGAGGCGAAGGCCCCCCGCTTTCCCGGGGTCGGGGGCAGGGCCGGGAAGGCTCGCGCGTGCGGCCCGGCGGCGGCCTTCTTCGCGGGCGCCATCAGCGTCCTGTCTTTCGCAGCGCCACCAGCTCGGCGAGCTCGGCGTTGGACAACTCGGTGAACGCCGCCTCACCCGAGGCCAGCACGCTGTCCGCGAGGTCCCGCTTCGCGGCGAGGGTCTTGGCGATGCGGTCCTCGACGGTGCCCTCGGCGATGAGCCGGTGGACCTGGACCGGCTGGGTCTGGCCGATCCGGTAGGCGCGGTCGGTCGCCTGTTCCTCGACCGCCGGGTTCCACCACCGGTCGTAGTGCACGACGTGCCCGGCACGGGTCAGGTTCAGTCCGACCCCCGCGGCCTTGAGTGAGAGCAGGAACACCGGAACCCGGCCGGCCTGGAACGTGTCGACCATCTCCTGCCTGCGGCGCACCGGGGTCTGCCCGTGCAGGAACGCGGTGGCGATCCCGCGTTGTTCCAGGTGCCGTTCGAGCAGCCGGCCCATCTCGACGTACTGGGTGAAGATCAGGGTGCTGCCGCCCTCGGCGAGGATGGTGTCCAGCAGCTCGTCGAGCAGTTCCAGTTTCCCGGAGCGCCCCGCGATCGCCTTGCCGCTCTCCTTCAGGTACTGCGCCGGATGGTTGCAGATCTGTTTGAGGACCGTCAGGAGTCTGAGGACCAGGCCGCGCCGGGCGATGCCCACGGCGCTCTCGATCGCCGCCATCGTCTCGCGTACGAAGGCCTCGTACAGTGCCGCCTGTTCGCGGGTCAGGGCGACCGAGTGGTCGGTCTCGGTCTTGCGCGGCAGCTCCGGCGCGATTCCGGGATCGGACTTGCGCCGGCGCAGTACGAACGGGCCGATCAGCCGGGCCAGCCGGTCGGCGGCCTCGCGGTCCCGCTCGCCCTCGATCGCCTTCGCGTAGCGGCCCCGGAACGTCTTGAGCGTGCCGAGCAGTCCGGGAGTCGTCCAGTCGAGCAGCGCCCACAACTCGGAGAGGTTGTTCTCCACCGGCGTGCCGGTCAGGGCGACCCGCGCCTGGGACCCGATCGCCCTCAGTGCGCGGGCGGTGTGCGAGTACGGGTTCTTCGCGTGCTGTGCCTCGTCGGCGGCCAGCAGCCCCCACTCGGCGTCGGCGAGCTGCTCGGCGTCCTGGCGCATCGTGCCATAGGTGGTCAGCACGAATTCGCCTGCCGCGAGGTCGTCGAGGTGACGGCCGGGGCCGTGAAAGCGGCGTACCGCGCAGCCGGGGGCGAAGCGCTCGATCTCGCGCTCCCAGTTGCCCAGCAGGGAGGTCGGGCAGACCACGAGCGTCGGACGCGCGGTCGCCGCGGCGCGCTGCCGGTGCAGATGCAGCGCGATCAGGGTGACGGTCTTGCCCAGACCCATGTCGTCGGCGAGGCAACAGCCCAGGCCCAGCGAGGTCATCCGGTCCAGCCAGCGCAGCCCGTCGAGCTGGTAACCGCGCAGGGTCGCCTTCAGCGTCTTGGGCGCGCCGATCGGCTTGCCCTTCGCCGCGTCCGGCGCGGTCAGCCGCTCGCGCAGCTCGGCGAGCCAACCGGTGACCGCCACCGGCACCGGCCGTCCGTCCAGCTCGCTCGTCCCGGTCAGCGCGGCGCCGAGCGCGTCGATCGCGGTCAGGGGTTTGAGTTCGCGGTTGCGGGCCTTGCGGATCAGGTCCGCGTCGACGAGCACCCACTGGTCGCGCAGGCGCACCAGGGGCCTGGTCGACTCGGCCAGGCGGTCCATCTCGTCCTCGGTCAGCGCCTGGCCGCCGAGCGCGACCTGCCACTGGAAGTTCACCAGCGTGTCGAGGCCGAACAGGGAGCGCAGGTCGGAACCAGGGCGCTGCGGCGCGGACACCACCGCCTGTGCGGTCAGTTCCCGGGCCAGCTCCTTGGGCAGGTGCACGTCGACGCCGGCCGCCGAGAGCCGGGGCGTGACCTCGCCGAGCAGTGCGTACACGTCGTCGTCGGACAGCTCCATCGCGTCGGGGACGGCGGCGGACAACAGCCCGCCGAGCGCGGGCCAGACCCGGGCGGCACGTCGCAGTGTGAGCAGCGTGTCGATCTGCGCGCGGGCACCGAACCGCTCGTCGCCCGAGCGCCGCCACACCTCTTCGGCGTCGGCCACGACCATCGGATCAGCCAGGCTGTGCAACTGCACCACGGCGCGGAACATCGCCTCGTCGAACTCGATCCGCAGCGAGACGCGCACGCCCGCGTCCAGGCCCGCCGCCGCCTCGGCCGCCCAGGGGCGCAACCCGTCCGCGCGCTGCGGCGCTACCGCCGCGAAGAGCGCGCTGCCCCCGGCCAGCGGAGCGCACGCGGTGCGCGGCATCGTGTCCGCGACCGCGTCCAGGAAGGCGCGCACCAGCGGCTGTGCGGCAGGCAGGCTCAGCGGGGCCACATCCGGCAAGGCGACGGCGCGCGCCGTGGGCGGCATCGCGGCCGTGAGCGTCCGAAGCCGCTCGACGTCGTTGCGGTCCAGCGGCCCGGCGCGCCACGCGTCGAATCCTTCCGCGGAGACGCCGGGCAGCAGCAGTCCACGCGCCACGAGGTTGAGCGCGAACAGGAGCACCGTCCCCCAGAACGCCGCGGCGGGGTCGGATCCGGGGTTCCGGGCCGCCCGCGCGAGTACGGGCCCTGCTTTCGAGACCGGCAGGAGTGCGGCTTGGACCGTTCTGCGCCGCACGCCCGTGCCGTGCGGAACGACGATCGTCAACGGCCGGGCCTGCGCGAACCCGGACGGAAGGCCCGGTCCGTAGAAGGCCACCGTGCCCTCGCGCGCCGGGTCGCCCGGCAGGAACACCGCCGCGCACCGCGCGAGCGCGCTCCTCGTCGCCTCGGGCAGCTCGGTATCGGCAGGATTGTCCGTCACGCGCTGCATGGGCAGGACCGACCGGCGGGGCCCGACCGGGGCCGCAGGTGTCGACTCCGTGTCGCTGTCGTCGTCGACCACGACCACCCGAACAGCCATGCCGAACGGTCCTCCACTTTCGATCGTGCCGGGCTGGGTTCCCGCCCTTTGCCGCATGAACGACACTGCGGGGCAGAGACCGCCCGCGCATTCCGGCAGCCGTTTGCGGATCGCGACGGGGATCCGGCGGTCTGGCTCGCCAGCATATCCGGAGTCCGTGGTCAGTCCGAGGCGCCGCCCGAATACGCCACGGGTGCGCGCCACCATGGTCTATGGCCGGGCGCCTGCCGGTTCGCACTGCATCGATCGATCGATCGGTCGATCGGCTGATCGGCTGATCGGTTGATCCGTTGATCGTGTGAGCGGGGATGCGGACGTCCGCGCCGCAGGTGCTTCGGGCGGGAGGGCTGCGGGCTGGCATGATGGGCGGGTGACAGATCGCGCCATCGCCGCCTGTGACGGCGCTTGCAAGGGGAACCCCGGGCCCGCCGCCTGGGCGTGGGTACTTGTGGAGGACGTGGAAAGCGGTACAGGCCGGTGGGCTGCCGGGCCGTTGGGCGATGCGACGAACAATGTCGCCGAGCTGACCGCTCTGGAGCAGTTGTTGTCGGCGGCGCGGGCCACCGTGCCGCTTGAGGTGCGGATGGATTCGCAATACGCGATGAACGCCGTGACCAAATGGCTGCCCGGCTGGAAGCGGCGCGGGTGGAAGACGGCCTCCGGGGGACCGGTGGCGAACCGCGAACTGATCGTCCGCATCGACATGCTGCTCGCGGACCGGGACGTGAAGTTCGTGTACGTACCCGCGCACCAGGTCGGCGGCGACCCGCTTAACGCCTTCGCGGACCAGGCCGCGAGCGACGCCGCGATCAGTCAGCGGCCGGCCGGCGGAGCCCTTCCCGACAAGGCGCTGATACTGGCCGGAACCGGGGCGCCGGCCGAGTCCGCACAGCGCACCGCCGCGTCGGGCGGCGCGCGGGGTTCGCGCGCGACGAACCCGGCCCGTACGCTCGCGGCGAAGTTCGCGGGCACCTGCCGCTGCGGTAGGCGCTACGAGGCCGGCGCCCAGATCGCCAAGAACTCGCAGGGCTGGGGCCATCCCGAGTGTGCGACGGAGCGGACCGGTTCGTGAGCGTGTCCGTCGGAGCTGGGCTTTCCCGCCGCGGTAAGTCAGGACCCGTCGATGTGGCCTCGGCTTAGCGCCGACTCAATGTCGTTTCCAGTAGATCCTCGACGCGGGTTGTCATGCCGGCGGTGCCTCGTCGCGTACCGGCGCCGCCGTGTCGCGTTCCGCGCGCTCGCACTGGCGTAGGACGAGCACGTCCCGGTAGCCGCCGTGCTCGATCGTCAGCCGGTGGACGATGACGCCGGCGGACGCCGCCTGGACTGAAACTTGCAGCCCGCCCGGTGGGCGCGTGATGGGGAGTCTTACTGCCGGCGCCCTCGTCACGGGTAGTGACGGGCCGGTTCGGCGCACGGTGCCGATTTCGCGGCGAGGCCCGCCCGGATCGGCGGCGAGCAGACCGTTTCGATGTCAGTTATCTTCTTCACCGCCGCGCCCGGGACGCAGCTGGTGTCGGCCTGCGCCCTCGCGCCGACAGGCCGAAGTGCTCGGTCCGGGTTTCAAGGAAGGGACTTGACATGCCGCGAACTCCCGATTCCCCCACGAAGCCGTCCAGGCGGCGCTCGGCCGCGGCCGCGGCGGTTCTGCTCTGCCTGCCCGCGGGTCTGGTCGTGGACGGCGCGCTCACCTCCCGGGCGGCGACGGCCGGTTGCCACGTGGCCTACACCGTCACCAGCCAGTGGCCCGGCGGCTTCAACGGCGACGTCACCGTCACCAACCTCGGCGGCGCCATCACCGGATGGACGCTGGCCTGGTCCTTCACCGGCGGCCAGAGGATCACCCAGGCATGGAACGCCACCGTGGCGCAGAGCGGGTCGGCGGTCACCGCCACCAACGCCGCCTACAACGCGTCGATCCCCGCCGGCGGCGGTGTGGACTTCGGTTTCAACGGATCGTGGACCGGCGCCAACCCGTCCCCGGCGGCCTTCGCGCTCAACGGAGTGGCGTGTACCGGAGCCGTGCCGCCCACCGGGTCCACCGGGACCGGCACGCCGAGTCCGTCGGCCTCGTCCGGCCCGTCCGCTTCGCCGAGCAGCACCGCCGGTTCGGGGACGGCGACGGTCGCGGCGGACGGCACCGGGAAGTACCGGACGGTGCAGGCGGCCGTGGACGCGGTCCCGGCCGGCAACAACAGCCCGGTCACCATCACGATCAAGCCGGGCACGTACCGTGAGATCGTGACGATCCCGGCGAATAAGCCCTATGTCACGCTGCGCGGTCTCGGTTCCGCGGCCGGCGACACGGTGATCGTGGACAACCACAGCAACGCCGGCGGCTACGGGACCTTCGGCAGCGCGACCGTGTTCGTGAACGGACACGACTTCACCGCCGGGAACCTGACCATCTCCAACGACTACGGCGAGGGCAGCCAGGCGGTGGCGGCGAACATCACCGCCGACAGGGCGGTCTTCAACGGCGTGCGATTCCTCGGCGACCAGGACACCCTGCTGGTCAACAGCGGCGCTCGCGGATACTTCGCGAACACCTACGTCGAAGGCACGGTCGACTTCATCTTCGGTGACGGCACCGCCGTGTTCAACGCCTGCTCCATCTACCAGAAGCGCAGCGCCGGCGGACCGGTCACCGCCGCGAGAACCCCGGCGGCTCAGACCTACGGATTCCTGATCTACAAGTCCACCGTCACCGGTGTGGCGAACGGCGTCACCCAGCTTGGCCGGCCCTGGGGTCCTACCGCCCAGGTGGTGTACCGCGAGTCCTCGCTCAGCGCCACCATCGCGACCGCGCAGCCCTGGATCGACATGAGCGGCAATCCGTGGACCGGCGCCCGGTTCTTCGAATACAGGGACACCGGTCCCGGGGCGACGATCAACGGCAACCGCCCGCAGCTCACTGACGCGCAGGCGGCCAACTACACGCCGCAGAGATACCTCGCCGGAACCGATGGCTGGAACCCGATCGACTAACCCTTCGACTCCTTCGACGACAGCCACATCCGACCGGTCGGCAGGCTCAGCTGTGCCCTGCGACACTATAGTCGAAGCGCATCGACGATTCACGTTCGACGATCTGGGATGTCGCCGTTTGGATGACGAAGCCGATCGAAGATCTCCAGGCTGGTACTGACGGGTGGGCTGGCGGCCTCCCTGTGCCCAGGAGTTCGCCCGTCACATGCCCGGTGCTCTAGCCTTTCGAAGCGCTTCGACTCCGTAACTTTCAGTTTCCACGACGCGGCCCGTTCCCGACACATCCGGTGATTATCGGCAGCGCAGTGCGCCGATCCGGCGACGGGCTGAGCACGGAACGTTCTGGTCGGCGGCCTGTGTTGCACGGGGAGCGCCTGCCGCGATCGCGACGATCCCGGCCGGGCTCTCGCGCCGGCTTAGCCGGCCCGGTGCCGCCGTGGATCACGTTCGTTGACGCTGCAAAACCTCCGGCTTACGGTCCGGTCTACCCAGGCGACCGGTGCCCGGCCGCGTGAATCCGGTCGGGTCCGACGAACCCGCACTG
>JBOHCW010000094.1:0-3690 GCA_050725375.1 Actinocrinis sp.
GATTCCGCGTGCCAGGTCGCGCAGTTCGCTCAGGGCCAGCTTCACGCCTTCGTGCGCCTCGGCGACCAGCTTCGCCGCGGCGGCGTGGTCGTCGTTGCCGGCGTCGCCGTTCTTGAGCTTCGCCTTCGCCATGCCGAGGTCCATCGCCAGGGCGACCAGGCGCTGCTGCGCGCCGTCGTGCAGGTCGCGCTCGATGCGGCGGCGCTCGGCGTCGGCGGCGTCGACGGCGGCGGCCCGGCCGGCGGCGAGCGCGTCGACCCGGCGGATCAGCTCGACGGTGCGGCTGGGACCGAGCAGCCGCCCGGCCGCCTCGGTGTCGGCCCGGCTCAGGGCCCTGACGGCTCTGGGCACGAGCAGCAGGAAGGGCAGGCCGACCAGGACCGGCACGAAGCCGGCCCAGAACACCTCGCGGCCGGGGCCGCCGGCACCGGGGAGCGGCTGGACCACCACCCAGCCGACGAGGCTGAGGGCGGCGAACCAGCCCGCGACGACGGTCGCGGCGGTGAGGTATCCGAGGCCGACGAGCGGGCCGACGATGAAGTGGTAGTACGCCTGTCGCCAGGTCGCCTCGGCCTGCAACGCCTCGCGAGCCCCGCCGGTGCGGGTCCACGTGAAGCGCGGCGCCTCGGCGTCGGCGATCGCGACACCCAGGACGACGCGCAGGCGCGCCCGCTGCCACCGGGTCAGCGGCCCGAGCAGGAACAAGACGGCGGCGAACGGGATGAGGATCGCGAACGTGACGGCGAACGCCGAGGTCGGCACGTCGTACACGCCCTGGATCGTGTAGACCCACGGCACCGCCATCACCGCGTACGGCAGCGTCCACAGCGGCAGCGCGGCCGTCAGGCTGCCGACACCGCGCCGGGTCTGCGCGCGGCGTGCCAGGCGCCGCGTGCGCCTCGTCGTCTCCACCGTCATGTCCGGAATGCTATTCGCGCAGGTCCGGAGCGGGCCATCCCGCTAGCTAGACCATCAAGGGTGGTGCGGGCACCACCATGAATCCGGTCGCTCACGCTACTGATCGCGCAGTGCTGTGTGATGACGATTGAGTGCATGACAATCGCGACCTTCAACCGCGGTGGCCGG
Organism: Actinocrinis sp.; assembly: GCA_050725375.1. Lineage (GTDB taxonomy): Bacteria > Actinomycetota > Actinomycetes > Streptomycetales > Catenulisporaceae > Actinocrinis. The sequence goes on from JBOHCW010000094.1 coordinate 1,087, forward strand.
GCGGCGACGGGAGCCGGGGCCAGTACCCGGTCTGGGACGACCGCGCGCCCCGCCGTGCACACCCGCACCGTCGCGGCCACGACGACCTCGGCCACCGGCCGGTGGTCGGCCAGGGGCCTGATCGGCGGCGGCCTGGCGATGATCCCGTGGCTGTTCCACCTGGCCGCCTCGCTGCCCTCGACGGCGACCGCGGCGCACTGGGACGCGGTGTGGGTCGGCCTCGACGCCGCCGAGGCGCTGGGCCTGCTCGCCACCGGCCTGCTGATCCGGCGCGGCGACCCGCGCTGCTCGCTCGCGGCGACCTTCACCGCGACGCTGCTGACAGTCGACGCCTGGTTCGACTGCGGAACCTCCGCGCGCGGCGCGGACCGCACGAGCGCCGTCCTCATGGCCGCGTGCGTGGAGATCCCGCTGGCCTGCCTGTTGCTCGCCGTCGCCTGGCGCGCCTTCCCCAAGCCGGTGCGCCGGCGCGATTCCGAAAGCAGCGCCTCATGAACCGCCGCGTCGTCATCTTCTCCGCCTCCGTCGGCGCCGGGCACGACAGCTTCGCCGCCGCGCTCGCCGACCGGCTGGACGGGCGCGGGCTCACGGTCGACCGACACGACTTCCTCGACCTGATGCCGGCAGGTTCGGGCCGTCTGCTGCGTGCGTCGTACAAGTACATGCTCAAGTCCAGACCCGGGATGTACGAACGCGTATACGAGCGCACGATGCGTCACGGGAAACCGGGCGTGGCGCAGCGGCGATTGCTGCGTGCGTCCGAGCGCGCGGTGCTTGAGGCCGTCCCCGACGACACTGCGGCCGTCGTCGCCACCTATCCGCTCGCCGCGCAGGTGCTGGGCCGGTTACGGCGTACCGGCCGGATCGCCGTGCCGGTCGTCACCTGCCTGACTGATTTCTCGGTACACCCGCTATGGATCACGCAAGGCGTCGACCTGTACCTGGCCGCGTGCGAAGAAGCCGCCGCGCAGGCCAGGGCACACGGAGCCACGCAGGTACGCACCTGCGGTCCGCTGGTCGACCGGCGCTTCGGGCCGTCATCGAGCGCTGCGAAGGCGGACGCGCGACGAAGGTTCGGCCTGCCGGCGCACGGCAGCCTGGCGCTGCTGGTCGGCGGCTCGTGGGGTGTCGGCGATCTGGCGCGCACGGCGGCGGACCTCGCCGACAGCAAGGTAGTCGTCCCCGTCGTGGTCTGCGGGAAAAACCAGGAGCTGGCGCACCGGCTGCGGACGAACGGGATCGCGCACGTCTTCGGCTGGGTCGACGACATGCCGGGCCTGATGGCCGCGGCCGACGTCATGGTGCAGAACGCGGGCGCGGCGAGCACGCTGGAGGCGTTCGCGGCCGGGCTGCCGGTCGCCACGTACCGCTGCCTGCCGGGCCACGGCCGCTACAACGCGGCGGTGCTCGACCGCGCCGGGCTCGCGGTCCGGGTACGTTCGTACACTGAGTTGGCGCCCGCGCTGGAGCGGCTGGCGGCCGGTCCGCTCGGCCGTCGGCAACGCGCGTCCGGGCTCGCCCTGGTCGCCGCCGAGGCGGGCGCCGGGTCGGCCGAGAGCGCCGTGTACGAACTCATCCGCGCCGCTTCGGGCGAGGCGGTCGTCACGACGTACGCGATCCCGGCGATCCCGGCCCAGCGTGGTGCCGAGGCCGCGCGACTGGAAGGCTCGCTCGCTTGAACCGCCTGATTCCCGTGCTCGCCCTCGCCTCGGTCGGCGCCGCCGTCGCTCACGCCGCGCCCGCGCTGAGCACCTTCGGCCCGGCACGTAACCGGCTGCTGCCCGGTTTGTCCGGCGCCGGGGACCCACGCCACGTCGCGCTCACCTTCGACGACGGCCCCGATCCGGCCGCCACGCCGCTCTTCCTCGACGCGCTGCGCGAGCGCGGTGTGACGGCCACGTTCTTCCTGCTCGGCGCGATGGCCGAGCGCTCACCGGGGCTCGCCGCCGAGATCGCGGCGGCCGGCCACGAGATCGCCGTGCACGGCTGGGATCATCGCAACCTGCTGCTACGCGGCCCGCGGGCCACCCGCGACGGCCTTGCCCGGGCACGCGACCGGATCGGCGAGCTGACGGGCACCGAGCCGACGTTGTTCCGGCCGCCGTACGGTGTCATGACGTCCTGGGCGCATGCCGCGGCCGCGCGGCTCGGGCTTCGGCCGACGCTGTGGACCTCCTGGGGCGAGGATTGGACGGCGCACGCGACGCCCGCGTCGGTGTACCGCGAGGTGACGAAGGACCTGCGGGGCGGCGGCACGATCCTGCTCCACGACTCCGACTGCACCGCGGGTGCCGCTCCCCTGGCCTGGCGCCGCACCCTGCGGGCGTTGCCGTCGCTGTTCGACCACTGCGACGCTCGCGGGCTCACCGTCGGGCCGCTGCGCGACCACGGCCGACATCCGTGATGCGCGCACCCGCGGTGGCTCGGGCCGTTCAGAGGCACCTCGCCGTCGGCCGATCGCAGGGTGACGGCCTGTCCGGCGGCGCGGATCTCGGCGGTGAAGGGCGGGCGGGACGGGACTACGCCGCCGAAGATGATGTCGATCGGCAGCGCGAGCCACTGGCCCTGGAACGCGTCGTCCTTTCCCTGGACGTCCATCAGAGG
>JBOHCW010000095.1:0-5061 GCA_050725375.1 Actinocrinis sp.
CGACCGCAGCCGCCAACGGCGTGCAGTCGGGCGTGTGGTCGGGCGTGGGGCCGGGCGTGCGGTCGGGCGTGGGGCCGGGCGTGCGGTCGGGCGTGCGGTCGGGCGTGCGGTCGGGCGTGCGGTTGGGCGTGGAGTCGGGCGTGGCGTCGGGCGTGTGGTCGGGCGTGCGGTCGGGCGTGGAGGCCCTCGTGCGCGAGCCTGTCTGCGATGGGCTGCGGCATGCCCGGCAAACATGGTCGGGCGCGTGGATCGGCGGTCAGCTTTGGGCGGCCGACCTCGCGTTCCTGTCCTGGTTTCGCGATGTGGGGCATCTCGACCTCGACGGCGACTTGTGGGACCGGTTCGCGGCATACGAGGCGATTTGTGAAGCAGGACCGTCGTTTTGGCATCGGTTCGGCGATCGTCTGGTTGTCGCGTTCAGCGACCGTCCGACCGAGCTGCACGTCGACCCGGATGGCCGGTCGCACCGGGAGGATGGTCCGGCGGTCGTCTACGCGGACGGCTGGACCGTCTCGGCGTGGCACGGGACGGTCGTCCCGGAGGACTTTTTCGGCTGGGATGTGGCGCGCGTGTTGGCTGAGGGAAACGCGGAGGTGCGCCGGTGCGGGATTGAGCGTGTCGGCTGGGAGAGCCTGACGGACATGCTGACGCTTGTCGCAGAGACGCCGGATCCGGGGAACGCGCCGCATACGCTGAGACTGTTCGAGGGCGGCGTGCTGGATGGCTTGTTTGACGCGCCGGCGCGGCTGCTGGTGGCTGTCAACGGGTCGGCAGATAAAGGGGGGCGACGGCGGGTGTTTGGCCTGCCGGTTCCGGCTGACGCGTATGACCCGGTGGCGGCGGCGGCGTTGTTGTTTGACGTGCCGGTCGAGACCTACCGCGCGTTGGCGCGGCGAACCTAAAGCGGCAAGCGACAGAGGGAGGTGTCTGATGGGTGCAGCGGCAGAACGTGAGGTGGACCGGGTGCGGCAGGCGCGTCGCGCGCTCGAGGTCGCGAACGCGCGACGGTGCGCCCGGCCCGCGATCCGTCAGCGGTTGCGTCGCCTGGACTATGCGGACGGATCGCATCTTGTCGGCGAGATGATCAGCAACCGTGCGCCTGCGGTCGCTGGGATGCTCGCATGGCAGGCGTTGCAGATGCTTCCGGGCGTCGGGCCTGTCGCGGCAGCGTCGATGTGTCAGCGTGCTGGGGTGAGCTCATGGTGTCTGGTGCGGCGGCTCACAGACCGTCAGGCGGCTGCGCTGGCCGACGGTCTTGAGCGTTGCGCGGCTGGCCGCTGTCGCGCGAGCCGGAAGCGTGGCGTTTCGTCTGCGAAAGCGTCCGGCGTCCTGGCGTGTGTGCGCTGCGACAACCCGCTGATCGGCCCGTCGGCCGATGGGTTGTGCGGCTTCTGCCAGGCCGAGACGCTCCCGGGGCTGCTGGACGAGGCGGCGGGGCGCGCGTCCCGCGACGAGGCGCTGCGATGACGCCTTCGGACAGCAGTGGCAGGGCGGACGTCCACGGCGGCCGGGACCACGGTCAGACGCAGAAGGCGATCGACGCCGGCCTGGACGTGCGAAAGGCGGAGGACCTGCGCGCCGGGCCCCGGCGGTTCGCTTACGCCGACCCGCCCTACCCCGGCCAAGCGCGCCGCGTCTACGGAGATCAACTGACCTATGCGGGCGAGGTCGATCATGCGGAGCTCGTCGCGCGGCTCGAGCGGGACTACCCGGACGGCTGGGCCCTCTCTACGTCGGTCTCCGCACTCCCCGAGGTCCTGGCCCTCTGCCCCCACGAACGGGGCACGGACCCAAAGAATCCGGGCCGCGTCGAGCCCGAGCGCTCGGTGCATGTCATGGCCTGGGTGAAGCCCCGATCGGCGCCGTTCCCGGTGCCCGTCCAATACACGTGGGAGCCGGTCATCCTCCGGCGACGCGTCCCGAGGGACGATCGTTTCGTGCGCGACCACCTCATAGCTCCGGCCGGAGGATTGGGCTTCCCGGGGGCCAAGCCGATCGCATTCTGCCGTTGGTTGTTTGCTGCGCTCGGGGCCCGGCCGGGCGACGTGCTGGTCGACCTGTTCCCAGGGTCGGGTGCGGTTGGTCGCGAGTGGCAGGCGTTCACCCTCCAGCTGGAGCTGGTCGGATGACGCGAAGAGACGAAAGCGGGGGCGCGGCGACGTGACCGAGCTTGCCGCCCGTCTCGACGCTGCCCGCGAGCGGCTGCAAGCCAGCACGATCCGGGTCGCGGGCCAGGATGACCTGCGTCCGTTCTTCACCCCGAAAACGCTCGCGCAGTATCTCGCTGTCAGCGAGCGCACCGTCCGCCAGATGGTCGCCGACCGCCGGATCGCGTCCTACCGCGTCGAGGGGCAGCGACGCATCGACCACAAGGACGTCGAGAGCTACCTTGCCGGGCGCCGGTCTGACGCTGCATGATGCGCGCCATGAGCCCACACAGAGAGTCCCCCGTCCGCATCGTCAACCCGTCCGGCGCCGTCCGCTGGATCGCGCGGCATACCGGCCCGGACGGCCGTCGCCGGTCCGCCGGAACGTTCGCGCTCAAACGCGATGCGCAGGCCGCGATCGACGCCGCCTACGCACGGCCCGCGCGGCGGGACACGCTCGGCGCCTACGCCGCGGACTGGACGCACCGGCATCCACGATCGCAGCGGACCAACCACACCAACGACGGCCGGGTGCGCCAGGTGCTCGGCGTGCTCATCGAGGGCCGGGCGCTGGCTGACTGGCCGCTGAGCGCGTTGCGGCGCCGTCATGCCGTGGATCTGCTGGACCACATGCTGCGCGAGCAGGGCCGCGCCGCGACAGGCGCGGGCAACATTCTGCGCACCCTCTCGGCGATGTGCGAGGACGCGATCACCGACGAGCTGATGGGCTCAAACCCGTTTCGCGGGGTGAAGGTCCGCCGTTCAGACCCGCGAGCAGCCAAGCCGTCGCGGGCGCCGCGAGTGCTGTCGTGGGCGCAGATGCACGCGCTCGCCGCTGCGGCCGGCTGCTATGAGCCGATGGTCCGGATGCTGTCTGACTGCGGGCTGCGTGTCGGGGAGTGCTTCGCGTTGCGTCGCGACGAGCAGGACCTGCGCGATGGCGTGTTTCGGGTGTCAGGCTCGGCGTGGGAAGGGACGCTCGTGGCGTCCAGTGAGACCAAGCGTCACGACCGGACCGGGCCGATCGCGCCGGGATGCCTGGCGTTGCTGCGGGCGATGCCGGCGCGGATTGACTCGCCGTGGCTGTTTCCGACGCCGCGCGGGAAGTGCTGGCGGCTGGGGCACTTCTACCGCGACGTGTGGCGCCCCGCACGCGACGCGTCGGGGGTGGACTGCTCGCCCCAGGATTTCAGGCATTCGTGGGTCACGCTGCTGTCGGCCGCCGGGGTGGATGTCGCGGACCTGGCCGACATGGCGGGGCATTCAGTAGCGGTCGCGCAGGCGGCGTACAGGCATCCGCTGCGGCGGTCCTTCGATGAGGTCAGGAGAGTGGTTGGATGAGCAACCCGGGTCCCGATCTGCGGCTCCTCCCCGGTACGCGCTGGCGGTCGACGGACTCGTGCGACCGCACCGGCCGCGTGGTGGAGATCGTCGAGCGTTATCCGATCGAGGACCGGTTCCGCGTGCGGAACGTCGCTACGGGCCGTCGCACGACGGGGACGTCGGCTGATGCGTGAGCCGGGTGAGAGCTACATTTCGGTTGCGGCCGGGCTGGCCACCGTGCGTGTACCGAGCCGAGAGCCCACGGTGCCGTCCGACGATGCGTTCATCCAGATCACGGCCGCGTTCGGGGCCGATGACCGCGCGGCCTGGGCGTGGGCTGCAAACGTGCTGCGCTGGCTGCTGGACGGCGGCTCGTTTAATCCGGACGGCGCGCTCGGCCTCTATGGGTGCCCTGAGCGATGACCGAGCTGATGATCACGCGCGCCGAGCTCGTCCGCGCCGCCCGGCTATCGATTGAGGACGCGCGAAAGGATGGCGAGGTTCCGACGGCGCTCGTCCGGCAGGCGATGCGGGTCGCTCGGACGGCTGAGCGCGTGACCGGCGGATGGCGCGCCGCCGACCGCTCGTGCGGCTGTCTGATCGGGAGCTTGCACCTGGACGATCCCGACTGGTATCCCGACCTCGAGAGCCAGGCCGCACACTACGTCGCCGCGGACTTTCAGCGTTGGCTGGCCATCTGTCTCGGTGGGCACACCTTCCGGCGTCCCGTCCGCGTGGTGGACGGATGAGCACCTGGCGCGAGCTGCTCGCCGGCGCGCAGGCGCGGCACCTGGACGCGATCGAGGCCAGGCGCGCCACGGCGGGGGCGGCGCACGCCGCGGGACTCTCATACCGGCAGATCGCCGAGGGACTGGGGCTGTCGACGACGACGGCCGACGACCCGACCTGCGTGGTGGACAGATGAGCGATTTCAACGCCGCTGAAGGTCGCGTGATGATGCGATACCGATCGACCATGTACCGGTATCTTCCTGCAAATCCCACGGAAGCCAAGCCTGGGTACTGCGGCCTTCTAAGCCGCGGGTCGCAGGTTCGAGTCCTGCCGGGGGCATCCAACGGATTTCACGCGGCTGCATGCGGTTGCACGTTTTTGCCGCAAACGGGCCGGTTCGCTCGCGGACCGGACCGTGGTACGACAGCCGTCGTACGACACGGCTGCAGGCCGTTGCAGCCCATCGCCGCAGGCTCGTGGTCGAATCGTGGTCGAATCTGGATGGCGAAACGGCCCGCCAGGGAGTCGAACCCTGCCATCAGGCTTAGAAGGCCCGAGTCCGGTTCCGCCGAGCAGGCCGAGCAGGCCGTGGAGACCGCACGGGAGATTGATCGCCTGCGAGAGGGCACGCACTCATGAGTCATTCCGACAGCCCCCAGCATCGTCATCGCTGGTATCGCCTGAACTCGCGCGTGCGCATCTGCCGATGTGGAGCTACGCGCCGCTGGTGGGAGGTCTGGCGATGACGCCTCAGGAGAAGATCGGCACGTGCCACGAGACCCGGGGCTGCCCGCGGTGTGGCGCCGAGCTCGGCGAGCGCTGTCACAGCCTCGCTCGCACGTCGACCGCCAAGCCTTAT
>JBOHCW010000096.1:0-8984 GCA_050725375.1 Actinocrinis sp.
CGTTCTGCACCGCGCTGTAGAGCAGGTATCCGAGGCCGGGATAGTTGAACACGTACTCGATCAGGATCGCCCCGGAGATCACGAAGCCCAGCGACATCGCGAAGCCGGACAGGTTCGGCAGGAAGGCGTTGCGCGCCGCGTAGCCGTACATGATCTTGCGGCTGGACAGGCCCTTCGCCCGGCCCATCCGCACGTAGTCCTCGGCCAGCGTGGTGATCATGTTGTTGCGCATGGTCAGGATCCAGCCGCCGATCGAGGTGATCAGCAACGTCGCGGCCGGCAGCACCGCGTGTTGCAGCACGCTGCCGATGAAGCCCGGCGAGAATCCGGGAACCAGGGTGTTGTCATAGTTGAAGTCGCTGGGCAGGAGGTTGCCGGTCCACACCGAGAACACCAGGATCAGCATCAGCGCCACCCAGAAGTACGGCAGCGCCGAGGTGACCACGAACAGCGGCGGCAGGATCGCGTCGAGCCGCCCGCCGCGCCGCCAGCCGGACACCACGCCGATCAGCGTGCCGAGCGCGAAGGCCAGCACCGTGGTCAGGCCCACCAGCCCGAGCGTCCACGGCAGCGCCTGGCCGACGATCGTGGTCACCGGCTCGCCGAGCGCCTGCCCGATCGACAGGCCCCAGTGTCCGCTGACCATGTTGCCCAGGTAGTCGAGGTACTGCACGCCGACGTTCTGGTTCGGCTTGAACCCGAAGGCGCTGAGCATCTGCTGCAGCGTCTCGGGCGACACCTTCCCCCGGGTACGGTCGCGCAGCGCGTTGACCGGGTCGCCCGGCATGAAGCGCGGGATGAAGAAGTTCAGCGTCAGCGCCGCCCACAGGGTGAGCAGGAAGAACCCGCCGCGCCGCACCAGGTATTTCACGCCACTGTGCTCCTCACGCCACTGCGCCGGGCTCTGTTCATGTCACTGCCTGTGTCACTGCCTATGTCACTGCGCGTCTTATACCGCCGTGCTTCTCCTGCCGCCGCGGGCGGTCCGGGGGCGCGGGCTGTCACCGCTGCCCCCGGACCGCTTCGGACGGCGCGGGACCGTTCGCCCGCCGGCCGCGCCGTCCGATCACGGTGTGGACTCGCCGACCCCGTCCGTGCGTTCGCCTGCCGGATGTCCGAGTGGCGAGCGCCGGGCCGCGCCGTTACTGCGCCGACTTGGAGTACAGGTGCGAGAGCACCTGCCCGGCGTCGGGGAAGTTGAACGCGGCCGGCTGGGCGTACGGGTCGGACTCGGTCGGCCAGCCGCCGATGTCGGAGGTGTTGTACTGGAACCAGTCCACCGACTCGGTGACCGGGATCAGCGGCACGTCCTTGACCATGGCCGCCTCGACCTGCTTGATGATCGAGACCTGGCCGGCGTCGTCGGCGGTCGCGTACTGGTTGAACAGTGCGTCCACCGCCGGGTTGTTATAGCGCTCGTAGTTGCCGTTCGCGTTCTGGCCCAGCGGCGCGCTGTTGGCCGAGGCCAGCATCTCGCGCAGCTCGTAGTACGGCGTCGGGCCGCCGGTCGGCTCGCCGTAGTAGGCCAGGTCGTAGTCGCCGGTGAACAGCTTCGTGTCAAAGGTCTGCTGTGCCAGGTCCTGGACCGTGAGGTTGATCCCGATCGGCGCCAGCTCCTGCTTGATCACCGCCAGCGAGGCGTCCCAGTCGGTGTAGCCGGTGATCGTGATCACGTTCAGGCTCAGCGGGTGCGAGGGCGAGTAGCCCGCACCGGCCAGCAGCGTGGCCGCCTTCGCCGGGTCCGGCTTGTCGTATCCGGCCGCTGACACCGCCGACGCGTCGTAGAACTTCTGGAAGGTCGGCAGCACCACGCCGCTCTGGTTGGCCGCCGGCTCCTGGCCGCCCTCGCCGATGGTCGAGACCTTCGACCGGTCGATCGCCGTGGTGATCGCCTGGCGCACCGCGAGCGTGCTGGTCGCCTTGTGCGAGGGGTCCAGGTTCGGGAACAGCGAGACGTTCAGCACCGGCGGCGACCAGGTGTGGTTGTCAGCGCTCTTACCCAGGTAGAACTGCTGGATGCCGGGGATGAACTGGCTGCCCCACTGGGCCTTTCCGCTGGCCAGATCGAGGTTCGCCGGGCCGTTGTCCAGGTACGCCGGGTACTCGACCTTCTGGATGTACGGCTTGCCGGCCTGCCAGTAGTTCGGGTTCGCGGTGTACTGGATGTTGTTCGGCGAGCAGGGGTTGACCATGAACGGCCCGGTGCCGACCGGGTTCGCGTCCGGCCAGGTGTCCGGGTGCGCGGCGGCGTCGCCGGCGGCGAAGATGTGCTTGGGCACGATCGAGACCTGGTCGGCGAAGAAGTAGAAGTACGGCAGCGCGGGCTGCTTGAAGGTGAGCGTCACCTTGTTGCCCGACGCGGTCGCGCTCTGCATGCCGGCGGCGGTCCACAGCGCGTAAAGGTCGGTCGCCGGGGTCTGCTTCATCAGGTTGAAGGTGAAGGCGACGTCGTCGGCGGTGAACGGCTGGCCGTCGCTCCACTTCACCCCGCCGCGGACGGTGAACACGATCGAGGTCTTGTCCGCGTTCCACTGGTACGAGGTGGCCAGCATCGGCGTCTCGGCCTGGTTGTTCAGCTCGTCGACGAAGATCAGCGGCTCGTAGACGAAGCCGTTGGACTCCAGGTAGGCGGCCGGGTTGAACGGGTTGAACCGGCAGGTCCAGGTCTGGCCCTGCTCGTTGGAGATGGTGACCGTCCCGCCCTTCTTGTGCGGGCCGTTGTCGGAGGCCGCCGACCCGCCCGAGGCGCCCGCGCTCGGCGAGCCGGAACTCTTGTGCTGGGTGCTCGAACACGCACTTGCCGCGAGGCACAGGGCCGCGACGGCGGCGAGCAGTCGGGTGCGTCTCATGCTGCTGGTCCCTTCGTGAGAGTCGGAGAAGTCTGCGAACCGCTGCCGGAGCCGGTGTCGTCGTCGGTGTCGTCGTCGTGGGTGTCGGTGTGGGTCGGGATGTGGGCGTGGGTGTCGCCGGCTGTGCCAGTACTCGTACCCGCGAGACCGTCCGGGCCGCCGCGCGCCGCCGCCAGGCCGAGAGCGAGCGCGCCCATCAGCGGCGCGTCGTAAGGGAACGCGGCCCGCACCAGCTGCGGCGGGAAGGGCACGGCCGCGTCCAGCGCCCGGCGCAGCCCGTCGCGCAGCAGGCCCCAGGAGCGCACCATCCCGCCGCCGACCGCGATCCGCACCGGGTCGATCGCGATGGTCAGGTTGACCAGGTGGAAGGAGAGCTCTGCGACGAACCGGTCGAGCAGCCCGTCCAGCCGCGGATCCCGGCCCGCGTACGCGAACACGCCGTCGGCGCCGTCGGCGTGCGGCAACAGCGCCGAGGCCCGCTCCATCAGGACTTTGCCGCTGACCGCGTCCTCCAGCGGCACGCGCGCGCCGGCGGCCAGTCCCACGTCGCCGAGCCCGCGCAGGTTGTAGCCGATCTCGCCGGAGGCGCCGTTGCGCCCGTCGACCACCGCGCCGTTGGCCACGATCGCGACCGCGAGCCCGGTGCCGAGATTGAGGTAGATCGCCGGGTCGCAGCCGGCCAGCGCGCCGGACTCGGCCTCGACCCGGGCCGCCGCCTTCACGTCGGTGGCCAGCCGCAGCGCGGCGCCCGGGAACGCCGCGCGCAGTTCGCGGCCGAGGGCGAGCGCGCCCCAGCCGGGGATGTTCGGCGCGAGCGCGACGCCGTCCTCGCCGGGAATGCCGATCGTCGCGACGCCGACCGCGGCCAGCCGGCGGCCGGGCGCGCAGCCGGCCAGCAGGTCGTGGGCGGCGTCGACGGCACGCGTCAGGCTGGCGGCGGCGCCGAGCTGCGCGCGGGTGTCCACGGTGGCCGAGCCCAGCCGGGTCCCGTCCGGGTCCACGACGGCCAGGGCCGTCTTCGTGCCGCCGAAGTCCAGCCCCAGCACGACCGGTGGTGCGTCCACGCGCGGCTCCCGAATCCCGGCTCGCAGCGGCCCGCCGTTGGGCCGCTAATTTGTAAGGAAGTTAAACTATATGAGGTCAGGGCGCAATGACCGCGAGGAAAACATCGATAACGGGTGAGCAACGAGTTGCTCACCAAGGCGCCCTCGCCCGCTCACCGACCGCTCACGCCGCTTGACACCGTGCTGCCGCGCGCGCATGCTGTCTTACTGTCGTAAGACAATAGAACGAGCGAAGGTGTGAGGCGCTGGTGATCGAGTTCGTCCTGGACGGCCGCTCCCGGGTGGCCACCTACATGCAGCTGGTGATGCAGGTCAAGCAGGCCCTGCGGGTCGGCCTGCTGCGGCCGGGCGACCAGCTGCCGAGGGTGCGCTCGGTGGCCCAGTCGCTGGCGATCAACCCCAACACGGTTCTCAAGGCGTACCGCGAGCTGGAGCTCGAGGGACTGGCCGAGGGGCGGCCGGGCGTGGGCACCTTCGTGCTCCAGACGCTGGCCGGCCCGTCGCTGGCCAACCACGGCGAACTGCGCACGGAACTGCTCACCTGGCTGGCCAAGGCGCGCGCCGCGGGGCTGGCGCCGGACGACATCGCAGCCCTCATCGACACCACGGTCCGGGCGGTCGCAGAACCCGGACAGGGCAATCGAATCCCCCAAGACTGACCACCGACACGGATCACGGGAGAGCTCAGACGATGGACATCGCGTTGGAGACCGAGGCGCTGGGCAAGCGCTACGGGCGGGCCTGGGCGTTGCAGGACTGCTCGCTGCGCCTGCCGACCGGGCGGATCGCCGCCCTGGTCGGCCCGAACGGCGCCGGCAAGACCACCCTGCTGCACATGGCGGTCGGGCTCTCGCGCCCGGACGCCGGAAGCGTGCGCGTGTTCGGCGGCGATCCGCGCTCCGGCGCCGCCGCGCTGGCGCAGATCGGCTTCGTGGCGCAGGACCTGCCGCTGTACCTCGACTTCACCCCGGCGGACCTGATCAAGATGGGCGGCAAGCTCAACAAGAGCTGGGACGCGGCGCTGGCCCGCGACCGGCTCGCGCAGCTGTCCATCCCGCCGGACAAGCAGGTCGGCAAGCTGTCCGGCGGACAGCGCGCCCAGGTCGCGCTGGCCCTCGCGCTGGCGAAGCGGCCCCGGCTGCTGCTGCTCGACGAGCCGATCGCCAGCCTCGACCCGCTGGCCCGGCACGAGTTCATGCAGGCCCTGATGGGAGCGGTGTACGACACCGGCGCGACCGTGCTGCTGTCCTCGCACCTGCTCGCAGACCTCGAACGCGCCTGCGACTACCTGATCGTGCTGCAGTCCGCGCACGTGCAGGTGGCCGGCGCCGTCGACGACCTGCTCGCCGAGCACCGCACGCTGGTCGGCCCGCGCACCGACGACGCGTCGGCGATCCCCGGCGTCGCCGAGGTGGTCAACGCGAGCCACACCGACCGGCAGTCCACCCTGGCGGTCCGGATGAACGGCGAGAGCGCGCAGCTGCCCTCGGCCTGGACCGCGCACGAGATGACCCTGGAGGACCTGGTCCTCGCCCACCTGGCCGCCGCCGACCAGCGCGCGACCCGCACCGCCTGGAGCGTGACCGCATGATGTGGCTGACCTGGCGCCAGCACCGCAAACTGGGCCTTTACACACTGCTCGCGCTGGCCGTCCTGGCGGCGGTGCTGGTGCCGTCGGGCCTGGCGATGCGCAACACCGCGAACCACCTCGGCCTGACCGCCTGTCTGGCGAAACTCGGCACCGCGCAGCTGACCGCGGGCGACTGTCACGCGATGGGCCAGCAGTTCCAGAACCAGTACGGGGCACTGCCCTTCGTCGGCGCCCTGTTCGTGTTCCTGCCGCTGCTGGTCGGCCTGATGGTCGGCGCGCCGATCGTGGCCCGCGAGATCGAGCACGGCACGCACCGGCTGGTCTGGACCCAGGGCATCGGCCGGCTGCGCTGGGCACTGGCCAAGTTCGGCCTGCTGGGCGTGGGATCGGCCCTGGCCGCCGCGGTCTACGCGCAGCTCGTCGGCTGGTGGTATCAGCCGCTGCTGCAGAACGCCGGCGGCCGGCTGAGCTACGTGACGTTCGACGTGCAGGGCATCGCGCCGATCGGGTACACCGTGTTCGCGTTCTTCCTCGGCGTGTGCGCGGGCGTCCTCTCGCGCCGGATGCTGCCGGCCATGGGTATCACCGTCGGCGTTTTCCTCGCCGTGCGCGCGGTGGTCGAGGTGGTGGCGCGACCGCGTTACATGTCGCCGGTGACGATCAACAACCCGATCGACAGCAATCTGCAGAACAACAACTCGTCCGGCGCCTGGGTGACATCACAGGGCGTACACAACGCGGCGGGGCAGGTCGTCATGTCGAACGGGCAGATCGGCTGCCCGCCGGCCTCGGCGGGCGCTCAGGCGCAGCAATGCCTCGACCAGTTACAGCAGCAGGGTTATGGTCAGGGTCCTTACACGAACTTCCAGACGTATCAGCCCGGCAGCCGGTTCTGGGCCTTCCAGGGCATCGAGACCGGCATCTTCGTCGCGCTCGCCGCCCTGCTGCTGGTCCTGGCCGTGCAACGGCTGCGCCGCATCGCCTGACGCGGCGCAGCCGTGGCGGCCGGTCAGCTCTGCAGGTAGTCGATCAGGTGCTGGCGCTCGTCCTCCAGTTCGCTGATCGTGCTCTTGACCACGTCGCCGATGCTGACGATGCCGACCAGCCGGCCGTCCGCGACCGCCGGGATGTGCCGGATGCGGTGCTGCGTCATGGTTGCGCGCAGCTCGTCCAGCGGATCCTCCGGGTCGCAGGTGCGCACTTGGAACGTGGCGATCTCGGAGACCGGGCCGTCCAGGATCGCGGCGCCCCGGTCGTGCAGCCGGCGCACCACGTCGCGCTCGGAGACGATGCCCGCCACGGTGATCCCGTCCGGGGAGACCACCAGCGCGCCGATGTTGTGCCGGGCCAGCAGCCCGAGCAGGTCCCGGCAGGTCGCGTCCGGTCGCACCGTCACGACCCCGCCGCCCTTGTGCGTGAGTACGTCTCTGACCCTCATGGTTCCCTCCGCCTCCGTTGCCGGCCGGGTGTCCTTTCACCTTGACCGACGAACGGGTCTTGCGCCATACCTCAGCCGAGGGCTCCCTCACATGGCCCAACCCGGTGTGGTGCGGAGCTGGTCAGACGGTTCCTGACCGGTCAGGCGGTCGGGGCGGCGGGGTGACCGGGGCCGTGACCGGGCCCGGGACCGGGACCGGGGAAGGGGAAGGGCTGGCGGTCGAGCAGTCCGCTCTCGTAGGCGACGATCACCAGCTGGGCCCGGTCCCGCGCGCCGAGCTTCATCAGCAGCCTGCTGACGTGGGTCTTGACGGTCGGCCCGGCCAGGGCCAGGTGCTCGGCGATCTCGGTGTTGGACAGGCCGCGGCCGATCAGCGCCAGCACCTCGTGCTCGCGGTCGGTCACCCCGTCCAGGGTCAGGCGCGGGGTGCGGGAGGGCTGCGGGCGCCGGGCGAACTGCTCGATCAGCCGCCGGGTCACGGTCGGGGCCAGCAGCGCATCCCCGGCCGCGACCACGGCGACCGCGCCGAGCAGTTGCGCCGGGGCGGTGTCCTTGAGCAGGAAGCCGCTGGCTCCCGCGCGCAGGGCGGCGTACACGTACTCGTCCAGGTCGAAGGTGGTCAGAATCAGCACCCTGATGTCCGAGTCGGCGTCCACGATCCGCCGGGTCGCCTCGATGCCGTCCAGCCGCGGCATCCGCACGTCCATCAGCACCACGTCGGGGTGCTCGCGCAGCGCGATCTCGGCGGCCTGCGCGCCGTCGGCCGCCGCGCCGACCACGGACATGCCGGGCACCGAGTCGATCAGCACCTCGAACGCGCCGCGCACCAGCGCCTGGTCGTCGGCGACCACGACGCGGATGTCCGGGGGCTGCGACAGCCGCGCCGGATTCGATGCCTGCGGGGAATACGGGCGCTGCGGTGTTCGCGAGTCGTGCGGGGTTTGCCAGGCCGCTGAGATATCCCCCGCCTGTGGATATCCGCCGGAGGTGCTCACGCGACGCCACCGCCGAGCGGGATGCCCGCCTCGATCCGGTAGCCGCGCAGCGGGAGCGGACCGGCCTCGAAGGTGCCGCCGTGCAGCGCGGCGCGTTCGCGCATGCCGACGATGCCGTGGCCCGGCTCGCGACCGCGCGGGCCGGCGCCGGCGCCGTCGTCGGTGACCTCGATGCCGAGCGCGTCCTCGCGGTAGGTGAGCCGGACGCGGCAGCGGTCGGTGTGCGCGTGTTTGACCACGTTGGTCAGGGCCTCCTGGACGATCCGGTACGCGGACAGTTCGACGCCGCCGGACAGCGCGCGCCGCTCGCCGCGCACGTCCAGGTCCACGACGATCCCGGCCTGCCGCACCCGGCGGACCACGTCATCGAGGTCTGCGATACGCGGCGCGGGCGCGCGGGCGGCCTCGGCGCCGTCCTCGCGCAGCACGCCGAGCAGCTGGCGCAGCTCTCGAAGCGCCTCGCGGCCGGTGGTCTCGATGACGGCGAGCGCCGCGCGCGCCTGCTCCGGCCGCTCGTCGAGCAGGTGGCCGCCGACGCCGGCCTGCACCGTGATCACGCTCATACCGTGTGCGACCACGTCGTGCAGCTCGCGCGCGATACGCAGCCGCTCCTCGGTCGCGGTGCGCCAGGACTGCTCGCGCTGCACGCGCATCTGGTCCTCGGCCTGTGCGCGGACGGCGGCGATGTATCCGCGCTGGCGCCGCACCGCGAAGCCGAGCGCCCACGCCGCGCACTGCACCGCGACCGGCGAGACGGACTCGATGAGGAACGCGTAGCCGGGCGGGTCGTACGACTGCGGGAACACGATCTTGTCCATCGGCGTGAGCGCGAACGACAGGACGATCGCGGCGACGCACGCGGCCAGCGCGATCAGCGAGACGCGCCGGGATTTGTGCGTCGCGACGATGTACATCACCAGGCCGGTGGCCACGTGCGGGTCGCGCTGGAAGCCGCCGATTTAGGCGAAGGCGCAGCCGAGTTCGGCGATCGCGAGCATGGTGACCGGCGCGATCCGGCGCAGCGAGATCGCCACGGCGGCCACCGCC
>JBOHCW010000097.1:0-4549 GCA_050725375.1 Actinocrinis sp.
CCTCGGCGCGCACCCGGCGGGCCAGGGCGGGCGCGGCCGGGCGGGCGCCGAGCGCGTCGGGCGCGCCGTCCGGGTCCACCAGCTCGACGCCGAGCATCAGGCCCCTGCCGCGCACGTCGCCGATCGCCGGCAGGTCGCGCGCGGCCTCCTCGAAGGCGGTGCGCAGCCGCTCGCCGACCTTGCGCGCCCGGGTGGCCAGGTCGTGTTCGAGCACGTATTTGATCGTCGCGGTCCCGGCGGCCATCGCGAGCTGCTGGCCGCGGAAGGTGCCGGTGTGCGCGCCCTCGGCCCAGCCGTCCAGCTCGGCGCGGTACACGATCACGGCCAGCGGCAGCCCGCCGCCGACCGCCTTCGACAGGGCCATGACGTCGGGCGTCACGCCGGCGTGGTCCACGCCCCACAGCTCGCCGGTGCGGCCGAGCCCGGTCTGCACCTCGTCCGCGATCATCGGGATACCGCGCTCGGCGGTCCGCGCGCGCACGGCGCGCAGCCACTCGTCGGGCGCCGGGATCACGCCGCCCTCGCCTTGTACGGGCTCGACGATGAGCGCGGCCGGGGGTGTCAGGCCGCTGTTGGGGTCGTCGAACAGGCGGCGCAGCTGCTCGCCGGCGATCCGCACGCCCGCGTCCCCGCCGACGCCGTAAGGACACCGGTAGTCCTGGGGGAACGGCAGCCTGGTCACGCCCGCGTCGTTCACGCGCGCGGCCGTGCGCACCTGGTTGTTGCCGGTCGCGGCCAGCGCGCCGGCCGTCATGCCGTGGTACGCGCCGCTGAACGCGATCAGCCCGGTGTTGCCGGTGGCGGCCCGGGCCAGCTTGAGCGCGGCCTCGACGGCGTCGGCGCCGGACGGGCCGCAGAAGTGCACGCGCGCGTCCTTGGCCAGGTCCGGCGGCAGGATGCCGAGCAGAGTGTCGGTGAACTCGTCCTTTATCGGCGTCGCCAGGTCGAGCACGTGCAGCGGCGCGCCGGAGTCGAGCACCCGGCGGATCGCCGCGATCGCGGCGGGGTGGTTGTGGCCGAGCGCGAGCGTGCCCGCGCCGGCCAGGCAGTCGAGATACGCGCGGCCGTCGGCGCCATACACGGTCATGCCCTCGGCGCGCACCGGCACGATCGGCAGGTGGCGGGCGTACGTGCGCGCCGACGACTCGCGCTCGCGCTGCCGGTCGAGGATCGCGGCGGGATCCACGGGCACCTCTACGCACCTCACTCTGGTTCGGCTGAAACCGTGATCGACAAGTGCCCCGACCAGTGAAGATCGTTGTTAGGCTACCCTAACTTATGGGCCGTCAGATCACCGCGTCAACCCGTGTCGCTACCAGGAGTGAGTAGTCAGATGACCGGACCGCCGCCGGGCACGGTGCTTGACGGCACTGTGATCGGCGGCGGTCCGGGTGAAGCGGGTTATGGAGTTATCAGCGTTCTGGCGTCATGCGCCGGCCTACAGAGCGGCGTACTCCTCAAGCGCGGCGGCGAGCACGGCGTCCACGCGCGCGACGATCCGCGTGCCGGACTCCAGGTGCGTCTCGCTGAGCAGCTCGCCCTTCGAGTGCACCCGCGCGAGCAGGTCGCCGCGGCCGTACGGCACCAGCGCGTCGATTTCCACGGCCGGGCGCGGCAGGTCCGCGTCGATCGCGGCGAGCAGCTTGTCCAGGCCCTCGCCGGTGCGGGCCGAGACCAGCACCGAGTGCGGCTCGCGGCGCAGCAGCCGGGCGACCGTCTCCGGGTCGGCGGCGTCCGCCTTGTTGAGCACCACGATCTCGGGCACCTTCGAGGCGCCGATCTGCGCGAGCACCTCGCGCACCGCGGCGATCTGGCCCTCCGGGTCCTGGTCGGACACGTCGACCACGTGCAGGACGAGGTCCGCCTGCCCGACCTCTTCCAGCGTGGAGCGGAACGCGTCGATCAGCTCGTGCGGCAGGTGCCGCACGAAACCGACCGTGTCGGCGATGGTGAACGCCCGGCCGCCCTCGGTCTGCGCACGGCGCACCGTCGGGTCGAGGGTGGCGAACAGCGCGTCCTCCACGAGCACGCCCGCGCCGGTGATCCGGTTGAGCAGCGAGGACTTGCCCGCGTTGGTGTACCCGGCGATGGCCACCGCCGGGACGGCGCCGCGCCGGCGCTCCTGGCGCTGGGTGGCGCGCGACTTGCCCATGTCGGCCAGGTCGCGGCGCAGCCGGGACATCTTCTCCCTGATCCGGCGCCGGTCCAGCTCGATCTTCGTCTCGCCGGGTCCGCGGGTGGCGATGCCGCCGCCGCCCGAGGTGCCGCCGCCGCCCATCTGGCGGGAGAGCGACTGGCCCCAGCCGCGCAGCCTGGGCAGCATGTACTGCATCTGGGCGAGTGCGACCTGGGCCTTGCCCTCCCGCGAGCGAGCGTGCTGGGCGAAGATGTCCAGGATCAGGGCCGTGCGGTCCACGACCTTGACCTTGACCACGTCCTCCAGGTGGATCAGCTGGGCCGGGGTCAGCTCCCCGTCGCAGATCACCGTGTCGGCGCCGGTCGAGGCGACGATGTCGCGCAGCTGCTTGGCCTTGCCCGACCCGATGTAGGTCGCGGCGTCGGGCTGGTTGCGCCGCTGGATGACGCCCTGGAGGACCTGCGAGCCGGCGGTCTCCGCCAGTGCGGCCAGTTCCCGCAGCGAGGCCTCGGCGTCGGCAGCCGTGCCGGAGTTCCAGACTCCGACCAGCACGACGCGCTCCAGGCGCAGCTGCCGGTATTCGACCTCGGTGACGTCCTGCAGCTCGGTGGACAGTCCCGCGACGCGGCGCAGTGACTGCCGGTCGGCCAGATCGAGCTGGTCCCCGTCGTACGAGTTCGGGTCGCCGTAGCGGGGATCGACGCCGTAACGCTCCTCCTCGTCGGTGTCGCCCTGGTTTACGAGGTGGCGCGAGTCGGTCATGTCTTCCCTTCAGAGACGGCGGCCACGGCGGCCCCGCCTCTCGATGGTCGCACGCCCATTTAGGCGGAGCGACCGATTTACCTCTGCTGTGTTTCTGCCTGTTCCCAGTGTTCGCAGTGTCTCTTCCCGGTGTCTTTTCCCAGTGTCTCTTCAAACGCCGAAGGGCGGGTCAAGGACCCGCCCCCGTGCGTTGGTCCGTTGCTAGCGCAGAGCCAGGTCACCCTTGTTCATCAGCGGGAACGCCATGAGGATCTCGCCGCTGCCGGGTCGCGCCACGCCGCCGGCCAGGCCGACGCTGGTGACCGGTCCGAGCGGCATCGCGCCCCTCGCGGCGCCCGGGATCTCGGCGATCCGGCTGCCGTCCAGCACCGTCTGCGCGAGGACCGCGCTCGGTACGGGCGCGGTCCCGGTGGCCACGGGCGGGGGTACCCGCCGGGTGACCGGACGCGGCGCGGGCCGCGCTCCGGGGCGGGCCATCGCGCGGGCGACCGGCTTGCCCAGTGCCACGCTCTTGACCTGGGCGGCGCCGACGCGGGCGCCGGGCACCTGCGAACCGGCGCCGACCGCGACGCCGATGCGCTCGGCTTCGAGCCGGGCGGCCAGTTCGGCGGCGGCGAGATCCACCGAGACCTCGCGCAACAGGTCGGACAGGCGGATGTTCAGGGCGTCGCAGATGGAGGCGAGCAGCTCCGAGGAGGGCTCCTTCTGGCCGCGTTCGATCTCGGAGAGGTAACCGGGCGAGATTCGCGCTTCGGCGGCGAGCTGGCGCAGCGTGCGCCCCTCGTCCTGCCGCTTGCGCCGCAGCACATCGCCGAGCGTGCGACGGATGAGGATCATGTCGTCGCTCCCTCCCTCGTTAGGTCTTCTCGCCACCGTACCTGCTTTCGCCCACAGGCGCCGCGTGGTTCACCGGCGGTGGTGAATGCTGGAACAGCACTACAACCGTACGCAACCGTCGAGCGTCCTGCCGCTATTCCCGCACTACGCCAGGGTCCGCTCCGCTCACGGGGTTCTCACTCTGAGACGTGCCACGCGGACCGCCGGTTCATGCGAACACGGCGAATCTTTTGTTGAGCCGTTAACTTACGGTCCGCATATCGAGATAACGCAGCGTCAGTCGTAACGCGGCGGCCACGGAGAGGCGCTGAACACGGGCCCGGGTCTGCGTTCCCTGACCCGCAGCGGCGCCGAAGGCACATCGCTCGGCCTCGACCCATTCTCGACCGGCGCCGGTGCGCGGTACGAGGCCGGCGTCGGGAACCTCCGGTCCGAGCGCCGGTCCGGCGACCGCGACGAACACCGTGCCGACCGGGTGGCCGTCCTGCGGCTCGGGACCGGCCACGCCGGTGGTGGCGATGCCGAGGTCGGCGCGGCACACGCGGCGCACGCCCTCGGCCATCTGGCGCGCGACCTCGTGGTGGACCGCGCCGTGCGCGCCGAGCAGCGCCGCGTCGACGCCGAGGACTGAAGCTTTCAGGTCGGTCGCGTACGCGGTCACCGAGCCGCGGAACACGGCGGACGCGCCGGGCACGGCGGTGATCGCGGCGGCGAGCTGCCCGCCGGTCAGCGATTCGGCGACGGCGACGGTCAGCCGCCGGCGCCGGGCCAGGGCCAGCACGCGTTCGTCAATGACTCCGATCTCGGCGATCG
>JBOHCW010000098.1:0-10094 GCA_050725375.1 Actinocrinis sp.
GTGTTACGCGATGATGCAGGCCTGCGGCCTCGTGAACGATCACCTCGCCGACTGCCACGCCCGCGGCAAGTACGTGGCCTGAGGCGTTCGGACTTGTCCCGGCAGAACGGACACGTGTGGAAGCGACGCATCACGTAACGCTCTGATGGCTGATCACGTCGGAAACGCATTGACCAACTGGGAGGGTGCCAGGCGCGTTGCCAGGCGCGTCGGCTATCCGGCGTCCACGATGGCGAGGATGAAGCCGTCGTAACCCTTCACGCCCGTGGTCTGCACCGCGGTCGCCGTGAGCCTCGGTTCCGCGGCCATCAGGTCGACGAGGCGGCGCACGCCCTGCACGTTCGCGTCCGCGCTGTCCGCGTCGACCACCTTGCCGTCGCGCACCACGTTGTCGACGACGATGACCGTGCCGGGGCGGGAGAGCCGCAGCGCCCATTCCAGGTAGTCGGGGTTCGAGGGCTTGTCGGCGTCGATGAACACGAAGTCGAACGGCGCGGCGCCCCCTTCGGCCAGTTCGGCCAGGCTGTCCACGCCGCGGCCCACGCGTACCTCGACCTTGTCGGACAGGCCGGCCGCCTCGACGTTGGCCCGTGCGACCTCGGCGTGGTGCGGATTGACCTCGAGGCTGACCAGCCGGCCGCCTTCGGGCAGCGCGCGGGCCAGCCAGATGGTCGAGTAGCCGCCGAGGGTGCCGACTTCGAGGATGCGCCGGGCGCCGTGGATACGCGCGATCAGGTTCAGCAGTCGGCCCTGGTTCGGTGCGACGGCGATGTCCGGCAGCCCCTCGGCCGCGCTGCGGGCCCGTGCCGCGTCGAGCGCACGGTCGGCCGGGATCAGCGCGCCGAAGTAGTCATCGACGGCTGTCCACGTCTGCAGGCTCATAGAATCTCGCTTCCGTGATCGACTCGTCGTCCGGTGCCGACGATACCGGAACGGCCCTTACCGAGAGCATCAGGCCGAGGTAGACGAGATCGAGCACGAACGTGGCGACGTACAGGTAAGGCAACAGCCCGCCGTGGTAACGCGCTGCCGGATCGCTTTTGAGCGCCATCGAGCCGGCGGCCAGCGCGGTACCGGCGAGCTTCGCCGTCGCGATGCCCACGGACTGTCCTCGTCCGGCCGGACGGGCCGTGAACATCGCGATGAACAACGCCGACATCATCAGGTTCATGCCGAACGCCGAGTACACTCCGGCTCCCGCATCGAACTGCGCGCCGACCAGGTCCACCGCGGGAAAGGCGAACAGCAGCAGCGCGACGAGCGAACCGAAGAAGACCCGGCGCGGCAGGTAAGGGAACTGCTCGGGGCCGAACCGGACGACCGTGTACCCGATGACGCAGTCGAGCAGGAACCAGATCACGTTGATCACGTGCTGGACGCCGGAGGACGGGTGTACGAACCCGTAGATGAACTCCCAGCTGATGTTGGCGCAGAAGGCGACGATCGGCATCCCGTAGGTCCGCTCGCGCAGCCCCGTTCGGATGATCATCAGGTAGGCCAAGGTCCAGCACAGTCCCGCTCCGGCCGCGAGGGCAGTGGACACCGCCGCGCTCCCTTCCGTTCCGCATCGCTCGGTACGGCCTGGGAATCTACGCCTGATCCGGGGTGGCTCGGGATCCTGTATCCGGTATGCGGTGGTTAAAGAACGCGCCAAAGACGCGTCGGGAAACGCCCCGTCAGTTCGCCCACGGCGGAACGATCCGCGAGCCGTCGGCGAGCTCTGCCTCGAGACCGACGCTGGTACTCACCCACGCCGCGGCGCTTCCCGGGCCGAGGTTCTCCAGCGCCAGCAGCGAACCGGCCGGGGCGATCGCGACGTCGCCGGCCGACAGCGGTTCGGACCGGCCGTCGAGCGTGAGGCGCAGGTTGCCCCCGACGACCACGAACACCTCCTCGCGCGAGATGCGGTGCGGGACCGCGCGCGGGGCGTCACCGTGTGCTGGTTCCGCGGGTGCGGGCAGCTCGACGCGCCAAACGCACAGTTCGCCGCTACCGGTGCTCGGTGCGGCGTAAGACGTGAACCGGGCGCCGTGCATCTCATGGACGACGGCTTCGGCGGGACGGATCACAGGCATGGAGGCGCCTCTCAATTCGGCTTCCGCTGAACGGAAGAAGGACAAGCAGATTGACTAAATAGTCAACTGGCTTGTCTTCTATGTCAAGATGGCTTTCATGCGGAAGGGCGATCGGAAGCCGGACGGTGCGGCCGAACGTGCGCTGGCCGAGTCGGTTCAGGAAGCGCAGACGGCACAGACGGCCCCGACGGCACAGACAGCCCGGCCAGCACAGGCAGCAGGGTTGGCGGACAACCTGGCGCTCGCGACCTTGCTGCTGTCGGCGGCGAGCGCGCTGGTCGACGGCATTCACGCCGGGGTCACGGCCGCCGGCTTCGACGATCTGCGGCCGACGCACGGCTTCGCGTTCGTGCGCATCGCGCCCGGCGGCGCGACGGTCGGCGACGTGGCCGAACACCTCGGCGTGACGAAGCAGGCGGCCAGCCAGCTGGTCGACGAACTGGTGCGCAAGGGCTACGTCGCCCGGCTGCCGCACCCGACCGACGCGCGCGCCCGGCTGCTCGCGCTGACCGACAAGGGCTGGGCGTGCACCCGCGCCGCCGACCGCGCCACCACCGAGGTGATGGAGCGCTGGAGCGCGGTGCTCGGCCGCCGTCGCGTCGCCGCGCTGCGCGCCGACCTGGCCCGGGTCGCTCCGGCGGCTCCGCTGCGCCCGGCGACTTGGTAGGTTGATCGAGAAGCGTGGAACCTCGACCGTGGCGGACGTGAGTCAGGAGCCGTGTATCAGATGACGGACAGCGTGGCAGGGCGTGTGGCGGTGACCGGGGGCAGCGGCAAGCTCGGCCGCGCCGTGGTCGCCGAACTGCTCGACTTCGGCTGGGAGGTGCACAATCTCGACCAGGCGCCGCCGCCCGCGCACGCGCTGGGCAACGGCCGGCCGCACTCGGCGTACACGCGCGTCGACCTGACCGACTACGGCCAGGTCGTCGAGGCGCTGACCGCGATCGACGACCGGCACGCCGGACTCGACGCGGTCGTGCACCTGGCCGCCGTCCCCGGTCCCGGCATGGCCACCAACGCGGCCACGTTCGCCAACAACATCCGCTGCACGTACAACGTCTTCGCGGGGGCGCGCCAGGCGGGCATCCGCAACGTGGTGTGGGCCTCCAGCGAGACCGTGCTCGGCCTGCCGTTCGAGACCCCGCCGCCGTACATCCCGGTCGACGAGCAGTACGCCGCCCGTCCGGAGACCTCGTACTCGCTGGCCAAGCACCTCGACGAGCAGATGGCCGCGCAGTTCTGCCGCTGGGACCCGGAACTTAAGATCATCGGACTGCGGTTCTCGAACGTGATGGAGCCGCACGACTACGCGGCCTTCCCCGGCTTCGACGCCGACCCCTCGCTGCGCAAGTGGAATCTGTGGTCGTACATCGATGCGCGCGACGGCGGCCAGGCGGTGCGCCGGGCCCTGGAGTACCCGCACCCCGGCTTCGAGGTCTGCGTCATCGCCAACGCCGACACGGTGATGGCCACCCGCACCAGCGCGAGCCTGGCCGCCGAGGTCTTCCCGGACGTGCCGGTGACCCGTGAGCTGGGTGAACACGAGACGTTGCTGTCGATCGACAAGGCCAGGCGGCTGCTCGGCTACGAGCCGCGGCACAGCTGGCGCGACGAGGCCGCAGTGGTCGCTTGACCTCGGACGGCGGCGAGACGCAGAGTTGACGCGTAAGGAGACAACGGGCGTGGATATGCAATACGTGAAACTCGGCTCGACCGGACTGGACGTCTCGCGGATCTGCGTGGGCTGCATGAGTTTCGGCGACCGCGCGCGCGGCGGCCACCAGTGGGTGCTCGACGAGGACACCTCGCGCACGTTCATCAAGCGGGCGCTGGACGCCGGGGTCAACTTCTTCGACACCGCCAACAGCTACTCGGGCGGCAGCAGCGAGGAGATCACCGGCCGCGCGCTGCGCGACTTCGCCAAGCGCGAGGAGGTCGTGCTCGCGACCAAGGTGTACTTCCCCTCGCGTCAGGCCCCTAACATCGGCGGCCTGTCGCGCAAGGCGATCTTCAGCGAGATCGACGGGAGCCTGCGGCGGCTGGGCACCGACTACGTGGACCTGTACCAGATCCACCGCTGGGACGACACCACTCCGATCGAGGAGACCCTCGAAGCGCTGCACGACGTGGTCAAGTCCGGAAAGGCCCGCTACATCGGCGCCTCCTCGATGTGGGCCTGGCAGTTCTCGAAGGCGCTCTACACCGCGCGCGCCAACGGCTGGACGACCTTCGCCACCATGCAGAACCACTACAACCTGCTCTACCGCGAGGAGGAGCGGGAGATGATGCCGCTGTGCGCGGACCAGGGCATCGGGGTGATCCCGTGGAGCCCGCTGGCGCGCGGCCGGCTGACCCGCGACTGGGACGAGCAGACCGAGCGCGGTTCGAGCGACCATTTCGCGGCCCGCGACACCGGCCTCTATCCGGACGGCGACCGCCAGATCGTCGAGGCGGTCGCGGAGATCGCCGGGAAGCGCGGCGTCTCGCGCGCGCAAGTCGCGCTCGCCTGGGTGTCGAGCAAGGTCACGGCCCCGATCGTCGGCGCCACCAAGATGCAGCACCTTGAGGATGCGCTGGCCTCGCTGCAGGTGGAGCTGACCGACGAGGAGGTCGCCGCGCTGGAGGCGCCCTACACGCCGCACAAGGTGAGCGGCGTGAGCGTCTGACGGACAACGTCTGACGGTCTGCGTCTGATGAACAACGTCTGACGGTCTGCGTTGGTGGGCGGTCGCAGGTGCCCGCGGCTTCGCGCGGTGCCTGCCGCCGCCCACCGGCGTCTCCAGGTGGGGGATATCCGGCGGGCGGGATATCCGATGGTTGTCGGTGCCCGCACCTACGCTTGATCCATGACGACGACGACGATCGACGAGTTCGACGTGGACATGGGCGACGGCCGGGTGCTGCACGCATACGACACCGGCGGTCACAGCGCGTTTGGGCAAAGCCCCTCCCGCGATCGTGACGGCGAGCTGGCGATCTTCTGGCACCACGGCACGCCGAACATCGGCACGCCGCCGTCGCCCCTGTTCCCCGCCGCCGAGCGACTCGGCCTGCGCTGGCTGTCGTACGACCGGCCTGCGTACGGCGGCTCCACACGCGTTATCGGCCGTGACGCCGCATCAGGTGCGACGTACGCACGCGCTGTCGCTGACCACCTCGGCATCGAGCGGTTCGCGGTGATGAGCCACTCCGGCGCCAACGTGTACGCCCTCGCATCCGCCGCGCTGATGCCGGAACGCGTCGTCGGCGTCATTTGCGCCTCGTCCATCGCACCGTTCGACGCGGCCGGGCTCGACTGGTTCGCCGACATGATCCCCTCCGGCGTCACTTCGCTCACCGCCGCGGCGAAGGGCATGGCGGCCAAGGAGGCACACGAGCGTTCGGACGTCGAGTACGATCCCGAGTTCACCGCGGCCGACTTCGCCGCCTTCGAGGACCGTTGGGGCTGGTTCGGCAGCGTGGTCGCACCGGCGCAGGCCAAGGGCCCGGAAGGCCTGATCGACGACGACCTGTCGTATGTCAACCCGTGGGGCTACGACGCGGCACAGGTCCAGGCCCCGACGCTGTTCCTGCACGGCGATCAGGACGGCATCCTGCCGCCCGCGCACGGCAAGTGGCTCGCCTCGCGCATCCCGAACGCCGAGCTGCGGTTGTACGCCGGCGACGCGCACATCTCAGTGCTCAACCACGCTGAGTCCGCGCTGGAGTGGCTGGCCGAGAAGGCGCGCAGGTAGCGCAGCGGTCAGCGCAAAGCCGCGTCGAATGCCAGCCCGGCTACTTCGCGCTCGCGGTCGGCTTCGCCGAAGTCTTCGGCGCGCCTGACGTCGACGGTTTCGCGCTTGGCGGCAGTGTGTGCTTGTACACGAGCGCCATCAGGCTCGACAGCGCGTTGATCGCGCCGTCACCGACGATCTTGGTCGCCGGGATCGTGAGTACGAACGTGCGATTGCCGTCGGCCATCAGCAGTTCCGTCACGCCGGCGCCGGTTGCAGTCGTCGTGACCGCGGACGGGCTCGGGCTTGCTCCCGCCGCCGGCGGCGAAGGCGCCGCCGAAGAGACCGCCGGCGAGGGCGTGCCCGACACCGCGGTGCTCGGCGACGCCGCCGACGTTGTCGTCTCGTCCAGGACAGTCGCCGGGTGGCCGTCCACCAGGATCAGGTGCGGGGCCGCGCCCTTTGCCTCGGTCGCCGCAATGTCGTCGGCGACGCGCTTTACCGCGTTCGTCGACGTGTTGTACGTGATCACCGAGACACTGAGCACCGGCGGCCCGGCCTTGCCGGACTGGTCGATGCTGATGCCGTATTGGCAGGTCACGCGGCCAGTGCGGCCGATGGTCGGCAGTCCCGCGTAGCTGCCGTACGCCGTGTCGCCGACCTGCGGCTGGCCGAACGCGTTGGTCAGGTCGGTGTCGGACAAGATCGCGTCGCAGGATTTCGGCAGTTGCCCGACCGCCTCGTACGGGCCGGCCAACGGGTCGTGCGTCGCGGGCGCCGACGAGGGCGCGGGGGAGTGCGACACGGTGGCCGCGGTGTGCGACGTCCCGGTCAGCGAACATCCCGCGAGCGCGCCGAGCAGGAGCACGGCGCCGGGCGCGACCAGCAGTCTCATGGCGCACACCGTAGTGGGTCGCGCTGCTTCTGCGCAGCGTCTGGGCCCGGCCTGTTTCGCGTCACATCGCTGCCAAGCCTGCGCATAGCCGCCTGAACTGTCCGATAATCAGAACGTGGCTGATGAGACGCAGGTGTACCGGACCGCGCCCGAGACGGCGACCGCTTCCGACGAGCGCCGGCTGCCGGCCTGGCTGGCCGACGCGGTGATCTATCAGATCTATCCGCAGAGCTACGCCGACTCCGACGGCGACGGCATCGGCGACTTCGCCGGGCTGATCGGCCGGCTCGACTATCTCAAGTGGCTCGGCGTCGACACGGTCTGGTTCAACCCGTGCTTCGTCTCAGAGTTCGGTGACGCGGGTTACGACGTGGCCGACTTTCTGACCATCGCACCGCGCTACGGCGGCAACGAGGACTTCGTGCGGCTCATCGATGCCGCCCGGTCCCGGGGCATCAGGGTGATGCTCGACCTGGTCGCCGGGCACACCTCACACCTGCACCCATGGTTCAGGGCCTCGGCCGACGACCCGTCGGACGACCGGTACATCTGGTCCGACTCGGTGCACGGCCCGGTCCGCAGCTGGATCCCCTCGCCCGGCCGCCGTCCCGGCTACTACCTGGCCAACTTCTATCCGATCCAGCCGGCACTCAACTACGGTTACGCGCGGATGGACCCGGCCGAGCCCTGGCGCCAGCCGGTCGACGCGCCCGGCCCGCGGGCCAACCGCGCCGCGCTGCGCGAGATCATGGCGTACTGGTTCGACCGCGGTGTGTCCGGCTTCCGCATCGACATGGCGTACTCGCTGGTCAAGGACGACCCGGACCGCACCGCGACGGCCGCGCTGTGGGGGGAAATGCGCGCCTGGATCGACCGTGAGTATCCCGATCGCGCGCTGCTGTCCGAGTGGGGCGACCCGAAGACCTCGGTACCGGCCGGCATTCACGTCGACTTCTTCCTGCACTTCGTCGGCCGCGCGCTGCGTTCGCTGTGGGACAACGCACAGGGCAGCCACGCCGCGTCCTGGGGTACCGATCCGTGCTTCTTCGCGCCCGAGGGCGAGGGCTCGATGAAGGAGTTCCTGGCCGCCTGGCGTGAGGCCGACGCGGCGATCGGCGGCGCCGGGTACATCGCGCTGCCCACCGCCAATCACGACTTCTCCCGGCTGACCTGCGGTACGCGCACCCGCGAGATGGTCGCCCCCGCGTTCGCCTTCCTGCTCACGTGGCCCACTCTTCCGGTGATCTACTACGGCGACGAGATCGGCATGCGGTATGTGCCCGGCCTGCCCGACAAGGAGGGCAGCCAGCTCAACGACGAGGCGCGCCAGGGCTCGCGCACCCCGATGCAGTGGGACGGCACCGCGAACGCCGGCTTCTCGACCGCCGCGCCCGAGCGGCTGTACCTGCCGATCGATCCGGACGTGGACCGTCCGAGCGTCTCGGCCCAACGTGATGATCCGGACTCGCTGCTCAATCAGGTCAGAAGGCTGATCGCGCTGCGGGCGACGCACCCGGCGCTCGGCAGCGGCGCAACCGTCGAGGTGCTGAGCACCGGCTACCCGTTCGTGTACACCCGCGGCGGGACGCACCTGATCGTGGCCAATCCGCGGCGGGAGGCCGCCGGTTTCGACGCGTCCGAGCTCGTCGGCCCGTCCGGCGGCGGGCTGAACCTGCGCCCGCTGGAGGTCCACGGCGTCACCGTCGCCGGCGCACGCCTCGAAGCCGCGCCGTTCGCGTACGGCGTATTCGAGCTCGTAGACGCGCTGGCCGGGCGGGCGGGGTGAACGCAATCTGGATCGCGGCGCAGCGGGCCGCGCAATAGGCTCGCAGCCATGACGAACGGGAATCAACAGTCCGCGAATCAGCAGTCCGTGAGCCAGCAGTCCGATGGCCGGTCGCCCGAGAATCTGATGTCGGCGGCCGATCTGCTCACGGCCGCGCAGGACGCGCTGTACGAGGCGGCCTTCCGCACTGACGACTTCACCGCCGCCGAGACGCTGATCGCCGAAGCCCGCGCGCAGTCGATCGCGGACGGTGACCGGCTGAGTGAGTCCATGATCGGATACCTGACCGGTACCTGGATGCACTTCCAGGCACTGACGTACCTGTTCCGCGGTGAGAAGGTGCCCGCCGACGACATCGCCGCCGAGGAAGCCGTGTTCCAGGAGTCGCTGGACACCGGCCGCGAGGTCGAACAGGCGACCGGTGACCCGGTTGGCACGGCGTGTGCACAATTCGGCCTCGGCCTCGTCCACCAGGTGCTACGCGGTGACTGGCAGACCGCCATGCCGTACTTCCGCGGCGCACTCGCCCTGGTCGACAAGGTCGAGGCGATCGGCGAGCTGTACTCGTGCTCGGAGTTCCACAGGCACGTCGGCTTCTACTACGGATACGTGGACGTGCAGTTCGACCAAGCGATCGAGCACCTACAGATGTCGCTCGACTTTCGGCGGCGAATGAACGATCCGAAGCTCGTCCCGAGCGCCCTGCTCGCCCTGGGCGAGGTGGAGTCCAAGGCCGGCCACCACGACCGTGCGCTCGACCTGCTGCACCAGGCCGTGCAGACGTCCAAGGACGCCGGACTCACCGCCACGCGAATCGGCTTCGCCGAGGAGGCAGTGCGCGAGGCCGAGGCTGAAGCAGGGGTTGATGCCGAGGCGCACGTCGACGGCGACGTTGAAGGTGAAGGTGCAGGTGCAGGTCAGGGTGAAGGTCAAGGCGGACAGGCTGCCGCCGGGACCGCAGACGACTGATCACGCCCGCGTGTGCTCCGCGACGATCGCGCGAGCGTGAATGTCGACGTGGTACTCGACGACGACGACGACGCCGCCGTCGTCGTTGTTGTCGTTGGGGTGGTCGCCGATTGACCGATCCAGCCGCGCGGCCCTGTGGCCAGGGTGGGTCGCAACGGCGCGATCCGGCTTGTCCGTTTCAATTGGACACAGGACCCTGATGTCTATCGGGTCAGTATCTTCAACTGCGCGGCGGTGGCATGAGCCGGCGCCCGAGCTGGCCGCATGGTCGCGGTTGTCTACTTGAGCGGGACACAACGCGCTGATGTATTGGCCGAAGGGGGCAGTGCGGCGGTGACGGTGCGTGATCTTTGTGCGTAGTGGCCCGGTGTCGCAGCTTTCCGGCGCGTCGGCTGCGGGGTGTGGGCTGGGTGTGGGCTGGGGTGTCCATTTCAGATGGACGCAGGAGCTTGATATTACTGCGCCGGTGTCCTCGGCTGTGCGGCGGCGGTCATCGGCTGGTGTGTCGGGCGACCGCTTTGTCGGGTGCCTGTCCGTTTGAAACGGACACAAGGTCCCGGTCTGTTGCCGTAGCCGGCTGCCTGATGGTGTGACGTGGGTTGTCCGTTTCAGGAGGACACAGGACCCTGATGCGGTTTCGATCCGGTGTCCTCAGC
>JBOHCW010000099.1:0-9563 GCA_050725375.1 Actinocrinis sp.
AGCCCCTTCGACACCGCCCGCCGCACCTGAGCACACTGCGCCGCAGTCGCCGCAGGTGAATGAGCAGCGGCCGTCCGGCCCGCCGTTCACGCCGCTGTCGCGCCCGCCTCAATCGCAGGGCATTGTCACGCCTCCCCCGCCCGCCGGCCCGCCGGTGACGCCGCCGCCGCCCCCGAACACCGCGCCGGTACCGCCGCCGGGCACGCCACCGCCGCCGCCGGGACGTCCGATCGTGCCCACGTCCCAGGGACCGGACGACACCCCCGGCCCGCATTTCGGCCAGCTGGCGCCGCCCCCGCCCGCCAACGCGCCTCAGGCCGAGCACTCCGGCAACTGGAACGTCGCGCCTCCCGCGCCCAACGCGTGGCAGGCCGGCCCCACCGCGACTCAGGCCCCTGCCCCGCATCAACCGTCCGCGCCTCAACAGTCCGCACCCCAGCAGTCCGCGCCCCAGGCACCGCCACAGCCCGCACCGCCACAGCTGCTACCCCCCCAACCCGCGCCGCCCGCGGTGCGCCCGCCGAGCGCGCCCGCACCGAGTCCGGTCGCGCCGAACTCGCCGGCGCCGCTCGCTCCCCCGCCGCTGGTTCCGCCGCACCCGGCGCCGCCCCAGCCGGTGAACCCGCCCGCTCAGCCGGGCGCACAACACCCGTCCGGCCTGCAGCCGGTCCCGCCGCAGCAGCTTCAGCCACGCCCCGCCGCGCCGCAACTGCCGCCGTCGGCGCCGCACGGCTCGCTGCCCGCGCCCATCGCCCCGGCACCGATCAACGTGCCGCCGCAGCAGACCCAGCTCATCCCACGCGTGCAGGACGGTCAGGCTCCGGTCGCGTGGCAGCCCCAAGGCGGCCAGGCACCCGCTCCGCAACCGCCGTATCCGCAGCAACAGCCCTACCCGCAACAGCACCCGAACCAGCCGCCCCCCGGCCAGCCGTACCCCCAAGCGCCTCAGCAGCACCCGCAACAGCCCCACCAACAGCAGCCACGCCCTGCGCAGCAGCAACCGAACCCGAACCAGCAGCCCCAGTACGGCTCCTACCAGGCGCCGCCCGGGGCCGTCGCGCCGCCCGGGTTCCAGCAGCCCGGCCAGCCACAGGGCAACAACGCGTACCTGACCAGGCCCGGCGGAGGCTACCCGGCCGGCCAGCCGCCGCTACCCGGCGGAGGCACGCCGCTGGGCTTCCAGGCGTCGCAGGACCTCACCTCCGAGCGCCTGGTGCGCAAGGCCGAGCCGATCGCGCGCACCGGCTGGCGCAAGACGCTGCGCACGGCGTCCGGCGGGCTGATCAAGCCCGCTCCCGGCAAGTCCGAGGCGCACCGGCTCGAACTGCTCGGACGGGTACGCACGCCGCTGCTCGGCTGCTACCGGATCGCGGTCATCTCGCTCAAGGGCGGCGTCGGCAAGACCACGACCACCACCGCGCTCGGCGCCACGCTCGCCTGGAACCGCGGCGACCGGGTCATCGCCGTGGACGCGAACCCGGACGCCGGCACGCTGGGCCGCCGGGTGCGCCGGGAGACCGGGGCCACCATCCGCGACATGCTGCAGGCGCTGCCCTCGATCCAGAGCTACGTCGACATGCGCCGGTTCACCTCGCAGGCCCCCAGCCGCCTGGAGATCCTGGCCAACGACGTGGACCCGGCCGTGTCCACCACCTTCAACGACGAGGACTACCGGCGGGTCATCGAGGCGCTGCAGCGTCAGTACTCGATCATCCTCACCGACTCCGGCACCGGCCTGCTGTACTCCGCGATGCGCGGCGTGCTGCAGATGGCCGACCAGCTGATCGTGGTCTCCACGCCCAGCGTCGACGGCGGCAACTCGGCCTCGACCACCCTCGACTGGCTGATCGCGCACGGCTACCAGGACCTGGTCTCCCGCGCCATCACGGTCATCTCCGGCGTGCGCCCCTCGGCCAAGGAGTTCGATCTCAACCAGCTGATCACGCACTTCGCCGCGCGCTGCCGCGCCGTCGTGCCGATCCCGTTCGACCCGCACCTGGGCACCGGCGCGGAGATAGACCTGGACATGCTGCGCCCGGCCGCCGCCGACGCCTACCTCGAACTGGCCGCGTACGTCGCCGAGGGCTTCGGCGAGCGGCAGCACTGAGCACTGCGCACGGTGCTGCGTCGTGCTGGCGCAACCGGCGGTTCGGCGGCTTGGCGGGCGTCTTGGGTACGGTGTCCGTATGGACATCCACCCGGACGAAGCCGCTTACGGCGAGGTGGTCGGCCTGACGACCGACCTGATCCGCATCGACACCTCGAACCCGGTCAAGCCCGAGCGCCCCGCGGCCGAGTACGTGGCCGAACGGCTGGCCGAGTCGGGGTTGGAGCCGCGCATCTTCGAGTCCGAACCCGGCCGCGCCTCCGTGGTGGCCCGCTTCGGCGGCTCCGACCCGTCGGCCGACGCCCTGCTGCTGCACGGGCACCTCGACGTGGTGCCCGCCGACCCGGCCGACTGGTCGGTCCACCCCTTCGGCGGCGAGGTCAAGGACGGCCTGGTCTGGGGCCGCGGCGCGGTGGACATGAAGGACATGGACGCGATGATGCTCGCGGTCGTGCGCCGGATGGTGCGCGAGGGCCGCCGCCCCCGCCGCGACGTGGTGCTCGCCTTCCTCGCCGACGAGGAGGCCGGCGGCACCCACGGCGCGAAGTTCCTGGCCGCGAAGCACCCCGAGCTGTTCGACGGCTGCACCGAGGCGATCAGCGAGGTCGGCGGCTACTCCCACGAGATCTCCCCCGACCTGCGGCTGTACCTGATCGAGACCGCGCAGAAGGGCCTGTCCTGGATGCGGCTGACCGCGCGCGGCCGCGCCGGGCACGGCTCGATGCTCAACGACGACAACGCGGTGACCACGCTGGCCGCCGCCGTGGCCCGGATCGGCGCCCACCGGTTCCCGACGACGCTCATCCCGACCGTGCGCGACTTCCTCACCGAGGTCTGCGACGCGCTCGGCGTCGAGTTCGACCCGCGGGATCCGCAGGCCGCCGTCGCCCGGCTCGGCCCGCTGGCCCGGTTCGTCGGCGCCACGCTGCGGCACACCGCGAATCCGACCATGCTCGATGCCGGATACAAGACCAACGTGGTCCCGGAACGCGCCTCGGCCGTGGTGGACGGCCGCTTCCTGCCCGGCGGCGAGCAGGAGTTCCTCGCCAAGATCGACGAGCTGGCCGGTCCCGGCGTCACCCGCGAGGCGATCCACCACGACCGCTCGGTCGAGGCGCCCTTCGACGCCCCGATCGTCGAGGCCATGCTCACCGCGCTGCGCGCCGAGGACCCCGGCGCGCGCACGGTGCCGTACTGCCTGTCCGCCGGCACCGACAACAAGACCTTCGCCTCGCTCGACGTGCGGGTCGGTTCGGGCCGGGGCGGCGGCATGCGCGGTTACGGCTTCGTGCCGCTGCGGCTGACGCCCGACCTGGACTTCTCCGCGATGTTCCACGGGGTCGACGAGCGGGTCCCGATCTCAGCCCTCGACTTCGGCTGCCGGGTGCTCGACCGCTTCCTGGCCATCGCCTAGGACCCGGCCCGGGCTCTCGCCCAGGTCCTGCACGCCGTGCGGGTAAGAGGTCTGTTCGAACCAGCGCCGGCCGGCGGCCGCCGGATGCGGGATGTGCAGACGTACGTGCGTGGCCGCCGGGTCGCCGCCGTGGTGCGCGGCGTGCCGGCCCTGATACAGGGCCAGGTACACCCGGCGCACCTGGATCGCCGTCTCCAGTTCGCCGTTCATCCGCTCGTAGAACTGCTCCTTGTACGCGTCGTCGGTCATCGAGGAGACGGCGAAGAAGAAGCCTGAGACCGCGGCCAGGAAGATGGCCACCTGGAACAGCTTCCTGTCCAGGTCGAAGCCGAGGTAGTAGTGCAGCGGGTGCCCGAACGCCACCGCGTTCGCCGGCTGTAGCCCGGTCCACTCGCGGATGTGGTCGCTGTCCATGGTCACCCAGCCGAAGCCGGCGAAGAACACGAACACCAGGACTGCCAGCAGCACCACCTGGAGCATCTGCCCGACGAACAGCACCATCAGCACATTGGCACGCTGCTTGCGGTTGAGCGCCAGCGCGCCGTCGTGCAGCGCGACCCGGTCGGCCACGCCGGCCATCGGCGTGCCCAGACACGCCTGGTCGATCGTCTCGCGGTCGTCGTGCGCGGCGACCCGGCGCACCTCGGCCGGCAGCCGGTAGACCAGGAACAGCACGGTGAACACCGCGAACAGCCCGACCACCGACCACAGCCGGTGCCGGGACATCTCGCCGGCGAACTCCCACACGTCCTTGCTGATGAACAGGAAGCTGTTGAACAGGAACAGCAGCGGCAGGGCCCGCGCGGCCAGGTCGAAGACCTCGCCCAACTCCTGGAAGGTGCGCTTGACCGCCCAGCGCAGCAGCGGCAGCAGCGCGGAGGTGAACACGTAGATGGCGAGCACGATGGCGACGTTGACCGCCAGGTCGATCCCGGTGACCTTCCAGCTCTGCAGGCCGTTGATCCGCCAGTTCTTGCGCACCACGGCGTCCACGATCGGCGGGATGACCATCATCGCGCCGACCTCGATCCAGCCGATCCGCCGCGGCCGGGCCAGGGCGCCGCGCCGTACGACGAGGTTGCGCATGATGTAGAGCGCGGCCAGCAGACCGACGCCGAGCGCGGCGCCGCCGAGACGCTGCGGCAGCGTCAGGCGCAGCGAGAGCACGACCATCAGGCTGATGACGAAGTACACCGCGAGCAGCGGAAGTGCCCGGGTGAACACGTCGTCGGTGGCTTTTCGGTCCTCGATGAAGTACGGCAGCCCGCGCCGCACGAACCAGGTCTCCGTCGCGCTCAGCAGGTCATCGTCGTCGACGCTCGGCGAGGCGGGCGCGACGGCAGCAGCGGACATGTGGACTCGTTCCCCCGAACTGTGGGCGCGCACGCCGGGACCGGCAGCCCGGTCCGTGCACGCTTTGACTCATCGTCAGATGAGCGCACAACCTACCGAACACCGGCCCCACCGATCCACTCCCGGATCAGACGCCCCGTCGGAGCCTTCAACACCTGTTCGGCTAGGGGTTCGCCACGCCCGAGTCGGCGCTCTTCGCCAGCAGCGCGGCCGCCTCTTCGACGTCCTGATCGATCCGCTTGACGAGCGCTTCCATCGAGTCGAACCGCTCCTGTCCGCGCAGCCGCGCCAGGAAGTCCACCGCGACGTGCCGGCCGTACAGTTCGAGGTCCGTGCGCCCGATCGCGTAGGCCTCGACGGTGCGCGCCGTACCGTCGAAGGTCGGGTTGGTGCCGACCGACACGGCCGCCGGCAGCGGCTCGCCGTCGACCACGAGCCAGCCCGCGTACACGCCGTCGGCCGGGATCGCGGTGTGCGGCGGCGAGTCCACGTTCGCGGTCGGGAAGCCCATCTCGCGCCCGCGCTGCGCCCCGCGCACCACCGTGCCCTCGACCCGGTGCGGCCGGCCCAGCCGCAGCGCGGCGGTCTCCACGTCCCCGGCCAGCACCATCTTGCGCACGTCGGTGGAGGAGAACCGCTCGACGGCGCCGTCCTCGGGCGCGGCCAGCGACAGGCCCTCGGCGGCGAAGCCGTACTTCGCGCCGAGTTCGGTCAGCGTCCCGATCGTCCCGGCCGCGCGGTGGCCGAACCGGAAGTTCTGGCCGACCACGACCGCGACCGCGTGCAGCCGGTCCACCAGCACCTGCCGCACGAACTGCTCCGGCGTCAGCTTCGACAGCTCCAGCGTGAACGGCAGCACCAGGACCGCGTCGACGCCCAGCGACTCCATCAGGTCCTCGCGGTGCGCCGCGGTCGACAGCAGCGGCGGATGCGTTCCCGGCCGCACCACCTCGGTCGGGTGCGGATCGAAGGTGAGCACGACGGCCGAGGCGCCGCGTTCGCGGGCCAGAGCGACCGCGCGGCGCACCACGCGCCGGTGCCCTTGGTGTACGCCGTCGAAGAAGCCGACGGTGACGACGCAGCCGCCGGGCACGCCCCAGCCGGGGGGCACCTCGGTCAAGCCGTGCCAGCGCTCCATGACCGTCACTCCTCTGTTCCGCTTCCGCGTCCACACCAAGATTGCCAGATGGCGACCGGTGATCCGCACCGTTCACCCCCTGTCGCGCGCCGGACCTGTGGGCCTACCATGCGGATCGGCCACGTCACCTCGTCGCGGCCGGCGAACATCACGGCGCAAACACACTGAAAGCGCAGGAGGGGACCCCGTCGTCATGGCCTACCCGCAACCCGGACAGTATCCGGCCTATCCCCAGTATCCCGGGTCGTTCGGCCAAGCGCCGTTGCCGAAGACCGTGCGGAACGCTTTCTACCTGATGCTCAGCGGCGCCGTGTTGCGCCTGATCTCCGGGATCGTCACGCTGGCCTCGGTCTCGAAGCTGCGCGACAGGATTCGCTCGAACCAGCCGGACTTCACCCCGGCACAAATCGACAACGCGGTGCACGCCGGCGAGGCCTTCGTGGTCATCTCGATCGTGATCGGCATGGGCCTGTGGATCTGGATGGCGTTCGCCAACAAGCGCGGCGCGAACTGGGCCCGGATCACCGGCACGGTCTTCTTCGGCGTCGAATGCCTGGGGCTGGTCATCGGGCTGGCGGCCAGCGGCTCCAGCGGCCTGGCCGCGACCAAGGACAGCGCCTTCGGCACGGTCCTGTCCGTCATCGAGTGGGTGATCGGCCTGGCCGCGGTCATCCTGCTGTGGAACAAGCAGTCCGCTCCCCACTTCAGCAAGGTCGCGCAGTACGGCGGCGCGCCGTATCCGTACCCGTATCCGATTCCGCCGCAGCAGCCGCCGGTCCCGGGCGCTCCGGTCGACCCGCAGCAGCCGTACGGGACGGCGCCGCAGCAGCCTTACGGTACCCAGCAGCCGCCGTCGGACCCATGGTCGAACCCGAACCCGCCGCAGCAGTAGCGGTCAAGCCGTCGTAGGCGCCGGCCCCGTCACATGGCGCCGTCACACGAAGCAGCGTCCGTACCTCTCCGGTACGGACGCTGCCGTCGTTTGGCCGTTCTTCAGACTGATTACATCTCAGGCCCATTACATCTCAGGCCCATAACACGAAAGGCTCATGACACGAATACGGCGATCGGCTTAGCCCGTCCGCCGTACTCCTCCACCAGCGCGAGGAACGCGCCGTCCGGACCGAACACCGCTATCGGCCCCGTACCGAGCCCGGCGGCCGCCAGGAAACCGCCGTGCGCGATCGACTTGGCCTGGTCGCCGTCCACGTCGTAGCGCGGGAACGCCGCGCCGGCGGCGTCGGCCAGCGGCAGGATCGGTGGCAGTTCGCCGCGCAGCGCGGCCGCGCTCAACTCGTCCAGCGAGTGCGCGACATCGAGCCCGTACGGGCCGACCCGCGTACGCCGCAACGCCGTCAGGTGGCCGCCGACGCCGAGCGCCGCGCCCAGGTCGCGAGCCAGCGCGCGGATATAGGTCCCGCTCGAACAGCTCACGGTGACGTCGAGGTCGAACACGTCCGCGTCCGCGCCGCGCCGGAACTCGTGCACGTCGAACGCGTACACGGTCACCGGACGCGGCGCGAGCTTCACCTCGTCGCCCGACCGGACGCGCGCGTACGAGCGCACGCCGTTGACCTTGATCGCCGACACCGACGACGGCACCTGCATGATCTCGCCGGTCAGCTTGCCGACCTCGGCCAGCACGGCCGCCTCGTCGAGGTGCCCGGCCGGGGCCGAGGAGGTGACCTCGCCCTCCGCGTCGTCGGTGAGCGTCGCCTGGCCGA
Organism: Actinocrinis sp.; assembly: GCA_050725375.1. Classification (GTDB taxonomy): domain Bacteria; phylum Actinomycetota; class Actinomycetes; order Streptomycetales; family Catenulisporaceae; genus Actinocrinis. The sequence continues at coordinate 7,737 of JBOHCW010000099.1, forward strand.
GCCGGACCGTCGCCTCGTACACCTTGCGGGTCAGCGCCAGGTGCCCGAGCAGCCGGGTCGCCTTCTCCACGCCGAGCACCAGCACGCCGGTGGCCATCGGGTCGAGCGTTCCGGCGTGCCCGACCCGGCGGGTGCCGGCCAGCCGGCGCATCCGGCCGACCACGTCGTGCGAGGTCCAGCCGGCCGGCTTGTCCACGATGACCAGGCCGTCCGGCGGCGCCGGACGGCCCTTGTCAGCGCTCTGCGCCGTCATCGCGGCACCGTCCCGGGCCGAGCGTGGACGCGTACGGACCCGGGCACGCGCCGGCTCACTCGTCTTCCGCGGGCACGGCGCGGTCGCCGCCGTCCTCGCCGTCTTCGTCCTCGTCCTCGTCGGCGCGCGGCACCCGGTACGGGTCCGCCTCGCCGGCGTACTTCGCACCCTGCGCCACCTCGTGCACCCGCGCGTCGACTGCCGCGGCCTTGGCCAACAGCTCGTCGATCTGCTTGGCGCCCTCCGGGATCGCGTCGGCGATGAAGGCCAGCGTCGGGGTGAACTTCACCCCGGTCTGCCGGCCGACCTCGCTGCGCAGGACGCCCTTGGCCGACTCCAGCGCCGCCGCGGACTCGATGCGCTCGGTCTCGTCTCCCAGGACCGTGTAGAACACGGTCGCCTCGCGCAGGTCTCCGGTGATCCGCGCGTCCGTGATGGTCACGAAACCGAGTCGCGGGTCCTTGATCCGGGCCTTGAGCGTCTCGGCCACCACCACCTTGATCCGGTCGGCCAGCTTGGCCGCTCGCGCGGAGTTGTTCGCCATGATGGTCCCGTTCCTCAGTCGTCCTCGTCGCTGCGCACACGGCGCCGGGCGGACAGCAGCTCGAACTCCGGCCGCCAGGCCACCGCGCCCTCGCAGTCATCCAACAGCTCAACCACCCGCCGATGCGAGTGCGCCACGACGGCGACGCCCAAAACCGCCCGACGGTGCAGATCCTGGGCGTCGACCTCGGCGGCCCCGACGGCGGCGCGCCGGTTGAGCTCGGCCAGCACCGGCCGGATCAGGCCGCGTTTCTCCTTGAGCGAATGCACGTCGCCGAGCAACAGATCCAGGGTGAGCGATCCGGTGAACACCAGTGTCATCGGGGCCAACCCGGCCCAGGGGATGTGTAATGCGACTACCTGCTATTACCTTGGTCCATCCAGACCCGAAACGCCCGGACCGGGTGGCCGGAACCGCTCGCTGGCGGTCCCGGCCACCCGGCCTGGGGCGATCAGGCGCGGGGCTTCTCCCGCATCTCGTAGGTCTCGATCACGTCGTCGACCTGGATGTTGTTGAACGAGCCGAGGCCGATACCGCACTCGAAGCCCTCGCGGACCTCGGTGGCGTCGTCCTTGAACCGGCGCAGCGACTCGATCGTGAGGTTCTCCGCCACCAGGACGCCGTCCCGGATCAACCGGGCCTTGGCGTTGCGCCGGATCAGGCCCGAGCGCACCAGCGTGCCGGCGATGTTGCCGAACTTGGAGGAGCGGAAGACCTCGCGGATCTCCGCGGTGCCCAGCTGCACCTCCTCGAACTCCGGCTTGAGCATCCCCTTGAGCGCCGCCTCCATCTCCTCGATCGCCTGGTAGATGACCGAGTAGTACCGGATCTCCACGCCCTCGCGCTCGGCCCTGGTCCTGGCCCGGCCGTCCGCGCGCACGTTGAAGCCGATGATGATGGTGTCGCTGGTCAGCGCCAGGTCCACGTCCGACTCGGTGATCGCGCCGACGCCGCGGTGGATGATCCGCAGGTCGACCTCCGCGCCGACGTCCAGCTTGAGCAGCGCGTCCTCCAGGGCCTCCACCGAACC
>JBOHCW010000100.1:0-7392 GCA_050725375.1 Actinocrinis sp.
GCCCGACATCCAGCCGCCGGAACGCCGACGTGTGACCGGCCATCAGCTCGCGCGCGGCCGTGACCAGTTGGCGGCCGAGACCCTTGCCGCGCAGCCCTTCGCAGGTCACGACGGTGCTCAGCCCGCCGGCCGTGAGCCGCCGTCCCGCGTGCACGATCTCCTTGGACAGGATGTCGAGCGTTGCCAGCACCCTGCCGTCCTCGACCAGCAGCATGGACAGCGGGTGCAACAGCGGGTCGTGCCCGGGTTCGCGTTCCGGCGCGCCGAGGGACGGCCACGCCTCGGCCTGGAGCGCCAGCGCCTGGGCCCGCAGCTCGGGCGGCGTATCGGCTTCCGGGAACGAGACGATCTGCACGCTCAGATATTGCGCGATGATCGCCGATCTTGTCTATCGGGATATTGATGTAGGTCGGCGGGGTCACGCTGCGCGACGGACGCTGGCTACATGACGAGGCGGCCGACGATCCCGGATGGGAACCGCCGGCCGCCGCCTGTCAGTGATCTGTCTATTGATGACTTTCTGGCAATGACGTCCGCCAGTGCTCTACCTGTGCGTGACGGACCGTCACAACCGTCGTGATCGCCGCCGCACTCAGGGCCGTGCCGCTATGACGCGCCTCAGCTCTACGGCAGCGTCCACGACTGGTTCGCGGCGCCGGTGCAGCTCCAGATCTGGCTCTGCGTGCCCGGCGTCGTGGACTTGCCCGTGTCGTCGAGGCACTTGCCGGACTGCGGGTTGACCAGCGAGCCGTTGGCGCCCGGCTGCCAGACTTGCGCGCCGGTGCCGTTGCAGGTGTACAGGTCGACCAGCGAGCCGTTCGTCGTACCGCCGGCGATCACGTCGAGGCACTTGCCCAGCGCGCGCAGCGTGCCGTCGCCCTGCACGGTCCACTGCTGCGCGTTGGTGCCGTTGCACGTGTAGACCTGCACGGGAGTGCCGTCCGTGCTGCTGGCCGAGCGCACGTCCAGGCACAGGCCGACATAGCCGGTGATCTGGCCGGTCGGGCCGGTGCCGCCGCCCGAGCCGGACGCCGGCGAGTGCCACAGCTGGCTGCTCGCGGCGGTGCAGGTGGAGATCTGCGTCTGCGTGCCGATCACGAGCGACGATCCGGGATCGGTCAGGCATCTGCCGGACTGCGGGTTGACCAGCTCGCCGTTGGCCTGCGGCTGCCAGACCTGCGCGGCGGAGCCGTTGCAGTCGTAGATCTGCACGTTGGTCCCGTCCGCGGTGCCGCCCGAGGCCACGTCGAGGCACTTGCCGTCGGCGCGCACGGTCCCGTCGGCCAGCTCGGTCCACTGCTGGCCGTTGGTGCCGTTGCAGGTGTAGATCTCCGCCTTGGTGGCGTTGGTGTTGCTGTCACCGGGCAGGTCCAGGCACAGCCCGTTCGCGTTCACCAGCGGCGTGGTCGGCACACCGGTGCCGGCCGGCGTCACGGTCCAGGAGAAGCTGGTGCTCGCGAGCGCGCCGGAGCCGTCCCTCGCGGTCACCGCGACGGTGCTGGTTCCGGCCGCGTTCGGCGTGCCCGTGATCGCGCCGGTGCTCGCGTTGATCGACACGCCGGCGGGCAGGCCGGTCGCCGAGTACGTGAGCGTCTGGCCGCTCGTGCCGTCGCTCGCGGAGATCGGCACGTTGGCCGCGACGCCGGCGACGCCCTCCTGCGGACCCGGGTCCGTCACCGTGACCGGCCGGCCGATCTGCGCCGCGGACACGGCCAGGGTGCCGGTCAGCGGCAGGTTCCGGTCCGAGTCGCCGACCGACACCGTGTAGTCGCCGGTGCTGGTGGCCCAGCCGTTGGTCGTGGCGTCCCAGTACTGCAAATTGCTCTGCGAGAGCGGGAAGTTGACCGTCTTGCTCTGGCCGGGCTGCAGGTCCACCCGCGCGAAGCCTTGGAGCCGCTTCGGCGGCTCGCCGGACGCGGCCGGGTCGGTCACGTACAGCTGCGCGACGTCGGCGCCCTCACGCGAGCCGGTGTTGGTCACCGTCGCGGTGACGCTCGCGGCGCCGCCCTTCGGCAGAGCGCTGATGCTCAGGTTGCTGAACGAGAAGGTGGTGTAGGACAGGCCGTACCCGAACGGGAACAGCGGTGTCAGGTTGTTGGCGTCGTAGTGGCGGTAGCCGACGTTCAGACCCTCCGAGTACTGCACCTGGCCGTTGGTGCCCGGCCACTGCGCGGCGCTGTTCGCAGGCACCTGCGACAGCGATGCCGGGAAGGTGACCGGCAGCTTGCCCGAGGGGTTCACGTCGCCGAACAGCAGCGCGGCGATCGCGTTGCCGTCCTGCTGGCCGGGGTACCAGGCTTCGAGCACGCCGGCCACCGAGTTCAGCCACGGCATGGTGACCGCGGAGCCGGTGTTGAGCACCACGACCGTGTGCGGGTTGGCGGCGGCGACCGACGAGATCAGCGAGTTCTGCGCGCCGGTCAGATCGATGTTGCCCAGGTCGCTGCCCTCTGATTCGCCCTTGTTGACGAAGACCACCGCGGCGGACGACGAGGCGGCCAGCGACGCGGCCGAGCTCGCGTTCGAGCCGTCGTTGTAGCTGACGGTGGCGCCGCTTCCAGCGCGCGAGGTGATCCCCTGCAGCGGGGTGACCGTGCCGCTGGAGTTGACCCCGGCGCTGCCGCCGCCGTCGGTCATCGGGCTGCTGGACGCGTCCGTGCCGATCACCGCGATCGACGAGGTGCCGGAGCCGAACGGCAGCACGCCGCCGCCGTTCTTCAGCAGCACCGTGCCCTCCTCGGAGAGCTGGCGCGCCGTCGCCACGTGCGCGGCCGTGGTCGCGGTCTGCGCGGGCGAGCCGGTCGGCGGCTGGTCGAACAGGCCGAAGGCGAACATCTCGCCGAGCACCTGCGAGGTGAGCGCGTCCAGCGTGGCCTTGGCGCCCGAACCGCCGGACACCGCGCCGGTCAGGGCACTGCCGTAGAAGCCGTCGTTGCCCGGCATGTCCTGGTTCAGGCCCGCGTTCGCCGAGGCGGCGGTCGCGTGCGTGGCGCCCCAGTCCGAGGTCACGAAGCCCTTGAAGCCGAACTGCCGGCGCAGGTCGGTGGTCAGGATCGTCGGGTTCTGACACGCGTACGTGCCGTTGATCGTGCTGTACGAGCACATCACCGACGACGCGGCGCCCTGCTGCACCGACTGCTGGAAGGCCGGCAGATAGATCTCCTGCAGCGTCCGGTCGCTGATGATCGCGTTGTCGGACGGGGTGTTGCGGTTGGTCTCCTGGTTGTACACGGCCAGGTGCTTGACCTGCGCCATGTTGCCGGTGGACTGCACACCCTGGATGTTCGCGGCGCCGAGCGCGCCGTTGAGGTACGGGTCCTCGCCGACGGACTCGAAGGCGCGGCCCCAACGCGGGTCGCGCACGATGTTGATGGTCGGGCCGAGGTCGATCGTGGTTCCCTTGGCCAGCTGCTCGGAACCGATGACCTGGCCGTACGACTGCTCGGCGGCGGTGTCCCAGGTGGCCGCGAGGTCGACCGGGGCGGGCAGCTGGGTCACGTTGGTCATGCCGTCGCCGACGCCGGCCGGGCCGTCTTCGAGGTTCACGGCCGGAATGCACAGCGAGCCGATGGCCGGGGTGAAGCCGACATAGCTGGAGCCGGACGCGCCGGTCAGCAGTGTGGTCTCCTGCGCGGCGGTCATCTTGGCCAGCACCTGGCTGACCCGTTGTGGGATCGGCGCCGTGGAGCCGACCCAGGGGCAGGCGGCCGAGGCGGAGGTCGCCGCGGTCGCGGGGACGGCGGCGGTGAAGGCCGCGACCAGCGAGGCGGACGCGGTGGCGAGCGCGAGCGCCGCCGTCCGCGCTCGTCCTGGTCGTGGCCGGGTGGGGTCGAGGTGCACGATGCCTCCTGACATCCGCGGAACCCGAATGTGCTCGTGGGTAGTGCGTGTTCGTGGGTAGTGCGTGTTTCGTCGGTGCTGCGTGTTTCGTCGGTGCTGTCCGCTTCGCGGGCAAGCGGAACTGCCGCCGGGACTGCCATCCACGGCGCGGCGGAGCGCGGCGGGTGATGTGGATGGCGTGGGCGATGTTGGCGACGTGGATGGGCTGACGCGTGGCGCATTGTTGGCAGAGACAACAATCCGGTTCGGTAACGGTGATGAAACACGCACCCGGCGGGGGCTGTCAATGGTCTGGACCATTTAGGTAAACAGTCTTAACGGTTGACCGCGACGGCGTGGCGGCCCGCCGCGGTGGGCACATCGCGGCCCGGACTGCCAGCCTGGACCTATGCGGCACTCCACATCTGACGGCAGGTCAGACTCCGGCGGGTCAGACTCGGGCAGGTCAGACCCCGGCGGGTCAGACTCCGACAAGGCGGACCCGGAAGACCTCGGCACCGCGGCCCGAATGCGGCTGCTCGTCTCGTTCGGCGCGGCCGTGGCCGCCGGGGTGCTCGCCGCCGTGCTCGGGGCCGGCCGGATGTCCTGGCTGATCGGCTGGGACGCGCTGGCGCTGGTGTTCTGCGGCTGGGTGCTGGCCGAGATCTGGCGCCTGGACGCGGCCGGCACCGCGGCGCACGCGCAGCGCGAGGACCCGGGCCGCGACGTGACGGACCTGATGATCCTGGCCGCCTCGCTGGCCAGCCTGGTCGCGGTCGGCGCGGTGCTGTTCGGGGCCGGGCACGCGCCGGGGAACGCGAAGTACCTGCAGGCGGCGTTCGCGCTCCTGTCGGTGTTCGTGTCCTGGGGGATGGTGCACACCGTCTTCACGCTGAAGTACGCGCGGCTCTACTACACCGAGCCGGTCGGCGGTATCGGCTTCAACGAGGACGAGGCGCCCGACGCCGACGACGGCGACAAGTCCGCGGCCGCCGCCACCACGGACAAGGGCGCGCGCTACAGCGACTTCGCCTACCTGGCGTTCACCGTCGGCATGACGTATCAGGTCTCGGACACTAACCTGTCCGACCGGCGGATCCGGCGCGCGGTGCTGCGTCAGGCTCTGCTGTCGTACCCGCTCGGCGCGGTGATCATCGCCGCGGCGATCAACCTGGTGTCCGGCCTGGCGAAGTAGCCGCGCGACGAACCGCCCGCCGGACGCGTCTCAGCCGACCCGCGTGATCACGTAGATCAGCAGTCCGGCCAGCGCGCCGACCACCGTGCCGTTGATCCGGATGAACTGCAGGTCCCGCCCGACCTGGATCTCCACCTTGCGCGAGGTCTCCTCGGCGTCCCAGGCCTCGACGGTGTCGCTGATCAGCGAGGTGATCTCGTCGCGGTAGGTGGTGACCAGGTACACGGCCGCGTCCTCGACCCAGGTGTCCACCTTCGCGCGCAGCTTCTCGTCGAAGGTGAGCCGCTGGCCGAAGGCGGCGACCGCGTCGCGGGCCCGGGTGCGCAGTTCGCTGTCGCCGTCCTCGATCGCGTCGACGGTCATCGTGCGCAGCGCCTGCCAGGTCGAGCCGACCAGCCGCTGCGACTCCGGGTGGCTGATCAGCTCGTGCTTCCAGCGCTCGGCGCGGATCATCGTGTCCGGATCGGTGCGCAGGTCGTCGGCGAAGTCGGCCAGGAACGCGTCGATCGCGGCGCGCGCCTGGTGCTCCGGCTCGTCGCGTACGGCCTCGGCGAAGCGGACCAGTTCGCGCTGGATGCGCCGGGCCAGCCGCTCGTCGACGAACCGCGGCGTCCAACTCGGCGCCTCGCCGGTGACGGTGCGCTCGATCGCCTCGGGGTGCTCCTCCAGCCACTCGACCGCGCGCCGGGAGAGCAGGTCGACCAGCGGCCGGTGCCCGCCGTCCGCGACGAAGCGGGACAGCAGGTTGCCGGCCGGCGGGCCGATCGGCTGCTGTCTGAGCCAGCGGTTCACGGTGCGGCCGAGCACGGACTGAACCTCGTCGTCCCGGAAGACCGCGAACACGCCGCGCAGCATCCCGGCGGCCTCGCGGGTGACCCGTTCGGCGTGCTTCTGTTCGGACAGCCAGCCGCCGAGGCGGCCGGACAGCCCGATCTTGCGCAGCCTCGCCCGGATCACCTCCTGGGACAGGAAGTTCTCGCCGACGAAGTCGCCGAGGCTGCGCCCGAGCGCCTGCTTGCGGTTCGGGATGATCGCGGTGTGCGGGATCGGCAGGCCCAGCGGGTGCCGGAACAGCGCGGTGACCGCGAACCAGTCGGCCAGCGCGCCGACCATCGCGGCCTGCGCCGCCGCGCCGAGGTACTGCGCCCAGCCGGCGCCGTGGCCCTCCTGCCAGCGGGCCAGGATGTACAGCCCGGTGGCGGCGAGCAGGAATCCGGTGGCGACGGATTTCATCCGCCGGACGCCGCGTCGCTTCGCCTGCTCGGCAGATGAAAGTGGTCGCACTCTCCCATTGTCACCGCTCGCGGCCGTTCTACGCCGCCAGGCCCCGATGACGTGGCGAAATGCACACGACGCGCACCCGGCTAAGCGGCCTAAGCCACTCAGCGCCGACTCACGTCGTGATGTCCGGGTAGGGCAGGTTCATATGCGACAGCCGCTGCGCGTATTCGAGCTGGAAGCCGAGCGGTTCGGTGTAGTCCCGCTCGAACATGGCGATGAACAGCGTCAGCGTGAGGAACGGATGCGCGCCGAGCTCGAACAGCTTCGGGTAGTCGTGCGCGCACAGCGCCTCGCGCTCGATCGCGTCGAGGCGCAGCCAGGTGGACGACTCGTCGCCGTGGCAGTTGAGGATGCGGTTGGCGTGCTGCTCCTCCCAGGTCGCGACCGTGCCACGCGGGTCGTCGCGGTACTGCTCGACCAGTTCGGGGTCGCGGTCCACGGTGAACAGGAACTTGTTCAGCAGGTACTTGCTCACGCCCGCGCTCCCGTCTGCCCCGCCGCAGCACCGTCTGCAGCACCCGCGATACCTGCGGCATCCGAAGTACCTGGCGGCTCATCGAGCGGCTTGGGGTACCACGTGAAGTACGCCTCCATCGTATGGAAGAGGTCGTACGTGTCCGCGTAATCCGCCTTTCGCCCCTCCCCCGCCACGCCCATCATCAGCATGAAGTCCATGAAGCCGTGCGTCGCGTTGCCCGGCAGGTGCAGGCTGTCCAGTGTCACCTCGGCGAGGCAGCCTTCGATGTCACCGGACGCGATCCACTCGACCGCCTTGCGGTCGAAGTCCGGATCCGGCCCGGTCGGCCCGAACTGCCGTGGCCCGCCGAGCTCCAGCGACAGGTGTCCGGTCCCGATCACCGCGACCCGCTGGTCCGACGGCCAGGACTCGATCAGCTGCCTGATGGTCCGGCCGAGGTCCACGAAGCGCTTCGGGCGCGGCAGCGGCGGCGCGAAGATGTTGGTGTAGATCGGCACGACCGGCAGGTCGTTCTGCGGGCGGACGGTGATGATCGGGCACGTGATCGAGTGGTCGACGCGCAGTTCGTTCGAGAACGCCAGGTCGAACTCGCGGTCGAGCGCCTCGCGCAGGATGTAGC
>JBOHCW010000101.1:0-11371 GCA_050725375.1 Actinocrinis sp.
CACGTCCGCACTCGTCGAGGAGGGCATGCGGCCGGTCGCCGGCGGCACGGACACCCACCTGGCGGTACTCGACCTGCGCGGCAACGCCGGCGTCGGCGTGCGTACGGCGGACGGCGCGAAGGTCACCGGCCGTGAAGCCGAGCTGCGCTGCGAGCGCGCCGGCATCATGCTCAACCGCAGCTGCGTGCCGTACGACTCGGCCAAGCCGATGGTCACCTCCGGGCTGCGGGTGGGCACCGCGACGGTCACCGGCCAGGGGATGAAGGAGCCTGAGATGCGCCGGATCGCCGCCCTCGTCGGCCGGGCGGTCCGGGACGTGGACGGCAGCGCCGCGCCCGGGGTGGAGAAGGAGGTCGCCGAACTGGTCGGGCGGTTCCCGCTGTACAGCTCGCGGTGACCGAGTCCGCAACCACGGCGGGCCGGCGGGCGTCTGTGAGTGGAGACGGGAAGAGCGTGCGCGGGGGTAGGCGCACCGGCGTACCCTGATCACCGACAAGCCACGGGTCGGAAGGCGGCGAGCAGATCTAGATGCGCGAGTATCTGGTCGTCATGGCGGTCGCCTGGGTGGTCACCTATCTGACCACCGGGCCGATCCGGATCGGCGCGATCCGCTTCGGTGCGCTGACCGAGGTTCGGGCGCGCGACGTGCACACCGTGCCGACCCCGCGGCTCGGCGGAGTGGCGATGTACCTCGGCTTCCTCGGCGCGCTGCTCTTCGCCGCGCACATGCCGATGCTGCACCAGTGGGTCTTCACCCAGTCGCTGGCCGTCCCCGGCCTGCTGTGGGGCTCCGGGGTGCTGATCGTGCTCGGCATCGCCGACGACCGCTGGGGCGTGGACGCGCTGATCAAGCTGGCCGGACAGGTGTTCGCCGCCTCGATCATGGTGCTCAACGGCGTACAGATCGAGTGGCTCCCGATCCCCGGCTACGGCACGGTGGGCCTCGACCCGACCAGCGCCGCGGTGCTGTCCATCCTCATCGTGGTCGTGATGATCAACGCGGTGAACTTCGTCGACGGGCTCGACGGGCTCGCGGCCGGGATGTGCGCGATCGCCGCGCTGGCCTACTTCGTGTACGGATACCGGCTGCAGCTCGGCTACTTCATCACCGCCGCCGCGCCGTCCGTGATGATCGCCGCGATCATCGCCGGGATGTGCTTCGGCTTCCTGTGCCACAACTGGTCCCCGGCGCGCATCTTCATGGGCGACTCCGGCTCGATGCTGCTGGGCCTGCTGCTGGCGGCCACCACGATCCTGGCCATCGGACAGGTCGACCCGGACCAGGTCGTGCAGGCGGCGCACTCGCAGACCGCCGCGACGCACAAGACGCTGGCGGTCTACGTGACGCTGGTGCTGCCGTTCTCCTGTCTGGCGCTGCCGATGGCCGACATGATCATGGCGGTGGTGCGCCGCACCAAGGCCGGCCGCTCGCCGTTCTCGGCGGACAAGCAGCACCTGCACCACCGGCTGCTGCAGATCGGGCACTCCAAGGAGCGCGCGGTCCTGATCATGTACCTGTGGGCCGGACTGATCTCGGCCGCCGTCATGCTCGTCACCGTCACCGCGCCGCACCGCCCGCCGATCATGGTCGCGATGGGCGCGATCGCGCTCGTGTTGGCCGGTCTCGTGCTTCCCAAGTCCCGCAGGCGGATCGACGCGCACGCCGCGCGCCGCACGACTGCCAAACACGGCGCGCACGCGCGTCGGATCATGCCGGTGGCTAAAGCGAAGCCGCAGCAGCCTGTTCCCGAGATGGTGCCCAGCGCCTCGAACGTCCCGCCGCCGCCCGGATAGTGCGCAGGTAGAGCCGCATCATGACAAATTTGCCGGGCCCCGCGTGTCGCGCGTGATCGATGCCACTGCGACCCGGTAAAGACGCGCTCTGCCACTTGTGATAGGTTTCACGAGCAAGGGAGCCATCGAGATCCGCCCTCGGTCGATGGTTTGTGCCCCTTCCCCTTCCACGTGACCCCACGAGCACTTCGGAGCCACACGATGCAGGCCGACGACGTCCGCGCGCTACGGCAGTCCGCCGTGCCGACTGCGGCTGTAGGCGTGCTGTGTGCCGTGGTGGCCGGGCTCGCCGCGGGCGGCAAGGGCGTGCTGGGCGCGGTGCTGGGCCTGGCGATGGTGACCGCGTTCTTCGCGATCTCCACCGTGGTGGTCGGCCGCGCGGCGCGTATCAGCCCGCAGACGATGATGATCACCGCGCTGGGCACCTTCCTCGTCAAGATCCTGATTCTCGCGGTGGTCACCGCGCAGTTCAAGGACACCACGGCGTTCAGCGGCCGCGCCCTGGGGCTGACCGCGATCGTCTGTGTGCTGAGCTGGAGCGCGACCCAGGTGCGTACGTGGATGAAGGCGAAGGTCTTCTACGTCGAGCCCGGGAAGCTGTGATCCGCGATGACAGCCATGCCCCGACGAGCCGTAGCCCGGATCAGCCACCGCGCGCGTCCCGGCCATGCGCTGCGGCGCCGTCGCGGGGCCGAGCTGTGCCGCGAGCACACGGGTGCGCGCACCGGAGCGGGCGATGAGCCCGACGACCCGAACCCCCGCTGAGCCTCCCGCCGAAAACGAAGCGGCGCGGGCCGAGGCCAATGAGACCGATGCCACGATGTGGAGCATCGTCGGGCACATGGTCTCCGCCATCGCCGTCTACGGCGGACTGGGTTACCTGCTCGGCCGGTGGACCGGACACCCGATCCTGCTGCTGTTCGGCGTGCTGTTCGGCGTGGCGCTCTCGCTCTGGTACACGATCCACACGGTGAGCAAGGCACAGAACGGCGGCGGCCCGCAGAGGTGACGCCGCGCCGTACCGGCGCCGGGGTCCGCAGGAACCGGCGGTGAACAAACCGGTGGGACGGACCCCGAAACCGGCTCGACCGACCTCAGACAGTTACAGTCCTCAAAGCCCACTTCGACACCCAGTCCCATACCGGCGACTGCGATGTGCCAAGCCGAAGGAGTGAAACGGTGAGTACCACGGCAACCGCGAGCACGTTGCTCGCCTCCGGCTGCCACCTGGGCTCCGGGTGCGGATTCCCCGCGCCGTCGCTCGACGATTTCTACTTCAGCCCGATCTTCTCCATCGGCGGGTTCCACTTCACCAAGCCGATGTTGATCGCCCTGCTGTCGGCCGGGATCGTATGCGTGTACTTCTACTACGCGTTCCGCCGGCCGAAGCTGGTGCCGCGCGGCGCGCAGAACGTGGGAGAGCTCGGATACCTGTTCATCAGGGACCAGATCGCCCGCCCGATGATCGGCAAGGCCGGGGACACCTATGTGCCGTTCCTGTTCTCGCTGTTCTTCTTCGTCTGGGTGATGAACCTGATGGAGATCATCCCGATCGCGCAGTTCCCCGCGACCTCGAAGATCGCCTTCCCGGCCGCGTGCGTGATCATGACGTACCTGACGTACTGGTACCAGGCGATCAAGCGCAACGGCTTCTTCGGATTCATGCGCAAGATCATCCCCGCCGGGGTGCCGCTTCCGGCCCTGGTCATCCTGCTGCCCGTCGAATGGCTCAGGGTCCTGGTGGTCCAGCCGTTCACGCTGATGGTGCGGCTGTTCGCGAACATGTTCGCGGGCCACATGCTGCTGGCCACCTTCATGATCGCCACCTGGTACTTGACCAGCGCCTCGATCGGCGTCCTGTTCGCGGCCGGATCGGCGGCCATGGTGGTCGTGCTGACCGCCTTCGAGCTGTTGATCCAGGGCCTTCAGGCCTACATCTTCACCATCCTGACCGCGCAGTACATCGGCGAGTCCTACAACGCCGGGCACTGAGCCGCACCGTTAGTCCCCCCACCGGTGGAGAGCCCGCCGGTTCGACCCGAAGGATACGCAACCATGTCCGCTGTTGATGTCCTCGCAGCCAGTACCGGCCTGACCGGTTCCATCGGCTCCGTCGCCTACGGCCTGGCCGCCAGCGGCCCGGGTGTCGGCATCGGCCTGATCTTCGTCCACGGCGTCGAGGCGATGGCCCGCCAGCCCGAGGCGGCCGGCATGATCCGCACGAACATGTTCATCGGCTTCGCGCTGACCGAGGCGCTGGCGCTTATCGGCATCGTCATGCCGTTCGTCTTCGGCAAGTAACCTCCACCGGTCACTCAAGGAGGCAATACCGTGGGACACCAGGCCACGATTCTGGCCGACCACAACCCGGTCATTCCGGACGGGCCCGAGCTGATCCTCGGCATCATCGCGTTCGCCATCGTCTTCTTCTTCCTCTATGTCAAGGCTCTGCCCGGCATCAAGAAGCTGCTGGAGGAGCGCACCGAGGCGATCGAGGGCGGGCTGCTCAAGGCCGAGGCCGCACAGGCCGAGGCCGAGCGGATCAAGTCCGACTTCACCGCCCGGCTGGCCGAGTCCCGCCACGAGGCGGCCGAGGTGCGGGCCAAGGCCCAGGCCGAGGGCGCCGCACTGGTCGACAAGGCCCGCGAGGATGGTGTGCGCCAGCGCGAGTCGATCGTCACGGCCGGGCACGCCCAGCTGGCCGCCGACCGCAACTCCGCGGTCGCGGTCCTGAAGGCCGACCTCGGCAAGCTCGCCGTGGAACTGGCCGACAAGATCGTCGGCGAGCGCACGGCGGACGCGGCACTGCAGGAGCGGATCATCGACCGTTTCCTGGACGACCTGGACGGCCGGCTGGCCGGGCAGGTCGGCCGGACCGCGGCCGGCACCGCGGAGCAGGTGCGCTGATGCAGGGTGCGAGCCGGGATTCCCTGGCGCAGGCTCAGGAGGCGCTGGCCGCGCTCACGGCCGTCCCGGCGACGGACGTCACGGTGCTGTCGGACGACCTGGCCGCGATCGGTGCACTGCTGGACGGCGACGTCTCGCTGCGCCGGCTGCTGACCGATCCCTCGCGAGACCCGCAGCAGCGCGCCGACCTGAGCAGCGCGCTGCTGGCCGGCAAGGTCGGCGGCTCGGCCGTCGACCTGGTGGCCGGCACGGTCCGGTCCCGCTGGTCGCGCCCGCGCGACCTGGCCGACGCGGTCGACGTGCTGGCCACCGAGGCGGAGCTGTCGCTGGCCGAGCGGGCCGGGTCCCTCGACGCGGTCGAGGACGACGTGTTCCGGTTCGGCCGGATCCTGTCCGCCGAGCCGGAGTTGGCGCAGGCGCTGTCCGAGCGCATCCCGGCGACGCAGCGCACCGCACTGGTGGACTCGCTGCTGGCCGGCAAGGCGAACCCGTCGGCGCTGCGGCTGATCCACCGGCTGGTGGCCGCCCCGCGCGGCCGCCGCGTGGTGGCCGGGGTCGAGCAGCTGAGCCGGATCGCCGCGGAGCGCCGCGAGCGGATCACCGCGCTGGTCACGGCCGCCGTGCCGCTGACCGAGGCGCAGCGTGACCGGCTCTCGGGCATCCTGGCGCGCGCGTACGGCCGCGAGGTGCGGCTGAACGTCGAGCTCGACGAGACGCTGATCGGCGGCATGACCGTCCGGATCGGCGACGACATCATCGACGGCTCGGTGGCCGGCCGGCTGGCCGAGGCCTCGCGCCGGGTCTCCCAGTAGGGCGGCCGGGCGTGACGCGCCGTCATCTGACGCGGCATCAAGACGTGGCCCTCCACGGCGGAGGGCTTGCAGCACCGGCAGTAACGGCAGTATCGGCAGTATCGATTCGCGGGCTGGCGCCCGAAAGCGGGCTGGCGCCCGAAAGCGGGCCTGGCGTCCGACACCGGGCGAACGCCCGAGAGAACTAGGGAGTAGGAAGACTCATGACGGAGCTCACGATCCGTCCCGAGGAGATTCGGGACGCGCTGGAGCGCTTCGTCTCGTCGTACGAGCCTTCGGCCGCGAACGTCGACGAGATCGGTACGGTCACCGAGATCGGCGACGGCATCGCCAAGGTAGAGGGCCTGCCCTCGGCGATGACGAACGAGCTGCTGAAGTTCGAGGACGGGACGCTGGGCATCGCGCTCAACCTCGACGTGCGCGAGATCGGCGTGGTCGTCATGGGCGACTACGCGCAGATCGAGGAGGGACAGGCAGTCCGGCGAACCGGCGAGATCCTGTCCACCCCGGTCGGCGACAAGTTCCTCGGCCGCGTGGTCGACCCGCTCGGTGACCCGATCGACGGCCTCGGCCCGATCGAGGCCGAGGGCCGCCGGGTGCTGGAGCTGCAGGCCCCCTCGGTGATGCAGCGCCAGTCGGTCAGCGAGCCGCTGCAGACCGGCATCAAGGCCATCGACGCGATGACCCCGATCGGCCGCGGCCAGCGCCAGCTGATCATCGGCGACCGGCAGACCGGCAAGACCGCGGTGTGCATCGACACGATCCTGAACCAGAAGGCCAACTGGGCCACCGGCGACCCGAACAAGCAGGTGCGCTGCATCTACGTCGCTGTCGGGCAGAAGGGCTCGACCATCGCGGCCGTGCGCCAGGCGCTGGAGGACAACGGCGCGCTGGAGTACACCACGATCGTGGCGGCCCCGGCGTCCGACCCGGCCGGCTTCAAGTACCTGGCCCCGTACACCGGCTCGGCCATCGGCCAGCACTGGATGTACGCCGGCAAGCACGTGCTGATCGTGTTCGACGACCTGTCCAAGCAGGCCGAGGCGTACCGCGCCATGTCCCTGCTGCTGCGCCGCCCGCCGGGCCGCGAGGCCTACCCCGGTGACGTGTTCTACCTGCACTCGCGCCTGCTGGAGCGCTGCGCCAAGCTGTCCGACGAGATGGGCGCGGGCTCGATGACCGGCCTGCCGATCGTGGAGACCAAGGGCAACGACATCTCCGCGTTCATCCCGACCAACGTCATCTCCATCACCGACGGCCAGTGCTTCCTGGAGACCGACCTGTTCAACTCGGGCGTGCGCCCGGCCGTGAACGTCGGCACCTCGGTCTCCCGGGTCGGCGGCTCGGCGCAGGTCAAGGCGATGCGGCAGGTCTCCGGCTCGCTGCGCGTGGATCTGGCCCAGTTCCGCGACCTGGAGGCCTTCGCGGCCTTCGCCTCGGACCTGGACGACGCCTCGAAGGCGCAGCTGGCCCGCGGCCAGCGGATGGTCGAACTGCTCAAGCAGGGCCAGTACTCGCCGTACCCGGTCGAGGACCAGGTCGTGTCGATCTGGTCGGGCACCTCGGGCGAGCTGGACGAGGTACCGGCCGAGGACGTGCGCCGCTTCGAGCGCGAGTTCCTGGACTACCTCAAGTCCTCGAAGCCGGAGATCCTGCAGAGCATCGCCTCGACCAACCAGAAGCTCTCGGATGAGACCATCGGACTGCTGAAGTCGGCTGCCGACTCGTTTAAGGACACCTTCGAGAAGAGCGACGGCACGCTGCTGCGCGGCACCGCCGCCGCGGTGCGGCCGCTGGACCCCGAGGACGTGGGCCAGGAGACGATCACCCGGCACACGAAGGGCTGATGACCGTGTCGTCCATCGTGATCGGGCAGCAGTCCGGAAGGGAGGGCTAGGCCGTGGGAGCACAACTGCGCGTCTACCGGCGGCGCATCGCGTCCGTCTCCTCGACGAAGAAGATCACCCGCGCGCAGGAGCTGATCGCCACCGCGCGCATCGTCAAGGCGCAGCAGCGGGTCGCGCAGTCGACCCCGTACGCGCGCGAACTGACCCGCGCCGTGTCCGCCGCCGCCTCGCACTCCAACGCCCGGCACCCGCTGGTCGGCGAGCGCCCGCGACTGCGCCGCGCCGCGGTGCTGGTGGTGACCGCGGACCGCGGTTTCGCCGGCGCCTACAACACCGCGGCGATCAAGGAGACGGAGCAGCTGATCGCGCTGCTGCGTAGCCAGGGCAAGGAGATCGACCGGTACGTGGTGGGCCGCAAGGGCATCTCGTACTACCGGTTCCGCGGCGTGGAACTGGCCGGCAGCTGGAGCGGGTTCTCCGACAACCCGCAGTACGGCGACGCGGCCAGGATCGGCGACACGCTGATCGAGTCCTTCGAGAAGGGCGGCGCGGACGGCGGCGTGGACGAGATCCACGTGGTCTCCACCCACTTCGTCTCGATGCTGTCGCAGACCCCGAACGCCGCGCGGTTCCTGCCGCTGGAGATCGAGGAGACCACCGAGGCCCCGGCCGGCGGCGTCTTCCCGCTCTACGAGTTCGAGCCCTCCTCCGCCGAGGTGCTCGACGCGCTGCTGCCGCACTACATCAAGGCCCGGCTGTTCAACGCCCTGCTGCAGTCCGCCGCGTCCGAGCACGCGGCCCGGCGCCGGGCGATGAAGTCGGCGACCGACAACGCCACCGACCTGATCACCCAGCTCACGAGGATGGCGAACTCGGCCCGCCAGGCCGAGATCACCCAGGAAATCAGCGAGATCGTCGGCGGCGCGAACGCCCTGGCCGACGCGACCGCGGGGAGCGAATAGGACACCATGACGACCACCGACCAGACGACCACGACCGGCGTCGGCCGCGTTGCGCGGATCATCGGTCCCGTCGTCGACGTGGAATTCCCCGTCGACGCGATGCCGGAGATCTTCAATGCCCTGACGATCGACTACGAGTTCGAGGGCGAGACCAGGACCCTGGTCCTCGAGGTCGCCCAGCACATCGGCGACAACATGGTGCGCGCCATCGCCATGAAGCCGACCGACGGACTGGTGCGCGGCAGCGAGGTGAAGGACACCGGCGGCCAGATCACCGTGCCCGTCGGCGACCTCACCAAGGGCCACGTGTTCAACGTGACCGGCGACGTGCTCAACCTCAAGGAGGGCGAGCGCTTCGAGGTGAACGAGCGGTGGGGCATCCACCGCAAGGCGCCCAGCTTCGATCAGCTGGACTCGAAGACCGAGATGTTCACCACCGGCATCAAGGTCGTCGACCTGCTGACCCCGTACGTCAACGGCGGCAAGATCGGCCTGTTCGGCGGCGCGGGCGTGGGCAAGACGGTTCTGATCCAGGAGCTGATCTACCGGGTGGCCGAGAACTTCGGCGGCGTGTCCGTGTTCGCCGGAGTCGGCGAGCGCACCCGTGAGGGCAACGACCTGATCACGGAGATGACCGAGACCCACGTCATCGAGAAGACCGCGCTGGTCTACGGCCAGATGGACGAGCCGCCGGGCACCCGCCTGCGCGTCGCCCTCTCGGCGCTGACCATGGCCGAGTACTTCCGCGACGTGCAGCAGCAGGACGTGCTGCTGTTCATCGACAACATCTTCCGGTTCACCCAGGCCGGCTCGGAGGTCTCCACCCTGCTCGGCCGCATGCCGTCCGCGGTGGGCTACCAGCCGACCCTGGCCGACGAGATGGGCGAGCTGCAGGAGCGGATCACCTCGACCCGCGGCCACGCGATCACCTCGGTGCAGGCGATCTACGTGCCCGCGGACGACATCACCGACCCGGCGCCGCACACCACCTTCGCCCACCTGGACGCCACGACGGTGCTCAGCCGTCCGATCACCCAGAAGGGCATCTACCCGGCCGTGGACCCGCTGGACTCGACCAGCCGGATCCTGGACCCGCGGTACATCTCCAAGGAGCACTACGAGTGCGCCACCCGGGTCAAGGCGATCCTGCAGAAGTACAAGGACCTGCAGGACATCATCGCGATCCTCGGCGTCGACGAGCTCTCCGAAGAGGACAAGATCACCGTGCAGCGCGCGCGGCGGATCGAGCGCTTCCTGTCCCAGAACACCTTCGTGGCGAAGATCTTCACCGGCCTCGACGGATCGTTCGTGCCGCTCGAGGAGACCATCGCGGCCTTCACCGCGATCGCCGACGGCAAGTACGACCACGTGCCGGAGCAGGCGTTCTTCATGTGCGGCGGCCTGGAGGACCTGGAGCGCAAGTACAAGGAACTGACCAAGTAGGACCGGCCCCGGCCAGGGGACCCGCCGGGGGCCGCCCGGCCGCCGAACGTCAAGATCGGCGGTTCGGGCCACGGCTCCCGGCGGGGTCTTATAGGCTTCGTGGATGTAACGAGTAAAGGAGCCGCACGGTGGCTGAACTCGAAGTGGCGCTGGTCGCGGCCGACCGCCAGGTCTGGTCCGGCAAGGCGTCCATTGTGATCGCCAAGACCGCCGACGGCGATGTCGGCGTGCAGCCGGGGCACCAGCCGGTGCTCTCGGTGCTGCGCCCGTCGGTGGCCACGATCAGGACCCTGGTCGACGGCGCGCCCGGCGACGTGCTCAAGGTGGCGGTGCACGGCGGTTTCATCGCCGTGGACGAGAACCGCGTCTCGCTGCTGAGCGAGTCCGCCGAGCTGGCCGGCGAGATCGACGTGTCCCGTGCCGAGGCGGCCCTGGCGCGCGCCCGGGCCGGCGAGTACGGCGACGACTCCGAGGCCGCCGCACTGCGCGCCGAGGTGCGCCTGCGCGCCGCCGGCCGCGAGGTGCAGACGCCGTAACGATGTGAGCGACGGGAACGACGACGTGAAGTCGCGGTAACGCGGTGCTCTAAACTCCAAGCATCGCCTGACCGGTTCGAGACTGGTCAGCCGCGACAAAATAGTGACGGCACTGCTTCAACGCAGTGCGGTACCGCAACGGCGCGGCACCGAGCAGGGTGGGAATGCGTCGCGGCCAGCAGGCCGGACGCGTGCGGCGGCGTCGATAACGGAGAAACGTGCACGCTAAACGGAGCGGAAGCGGGAGCGCCCTCAACCGGCCCCGGCGGTGTCGGTGATGATCCTCACCGCCGTGCTGGAATGGCTCGCCGCCGTGGCCCTGGTGCTGCTGTGTGCGATAGGAGCCCTGTTCACCCGCCGCGTGGTGATCCGCCGCCGAGGCGGCACGTTCGATTGCAGCCTGCGTCTGACCCCCGGGTCGGCGCAGGCTGCGGTGCATTCGGGCGCGAAGGCCCTCACCGGGCTGGGGCTGGGACTGCGCGGAGCCCGCACACCCCCGAGCGCGTCCGCGGTCCGCTCCGGCCGGGGCTGGGCCTACGGAATAGCGCAATACGAGAACGACCGCATCGACTGGTTCCGAATCTTCTCCTACGCCTATCGCCCCGCCGCCGTCCTGACCCGAAGGGATCTGGAGGTCGTCGGCCGCCGCGACGCCGAGGGACACGACGAGGTGGCCCTGTTCCCGGGTTGGAACATCGTCGAGTGCAAGTTCGGCGCCGGACTGGTCGAACTGGCCATGTCCCCCGACGCCCTGACCGGCTTCCTGTCCTGGCTGGAGGCCGCCCCGCCGGGCCAGAACGTAAGCCGCGTCTCCTGACGGTCCCTCAGCGCCCGCAGTCGGCAGCCGCTGCTCAAGCTTTCCGGCGGACGATCCCGACGACGTTGGCGATCTGGCAACTGCGATGGCCGGAGTCGTGCTCCGCTCGGCCGGGGCATCGGTCCGCGGGAAATGTATGGCCGTCGATCAGGGACAGCGGCATGATGGTGGGATGATCGTCAGGGAAGCCGAGCCCGGGGACTGGGCGCGGATCTGGCCGTTCTTCCGCGAGATCGTGGCGGCGGGGGAGACC
>JBOHCW010000102.1:0-7256 GCA_050725375.1 Actinocrinis sp.
AGCGACCTGTGTCGGCGCCGGCCGGCACCTCGAACGAAGGTCGTGTTTCCCACCTGTCCGTTTCAAACGGACAACGCCGACTCGCCAGATCACGAGCACAATCTCGAGCGCGCCGACGTCGAAACGCGCTGACACTGGAACCGCCCCGGCCGCCATCCGGGAGACGGCGGTCGGGGCACGCTCAGCGAAACGGGATCGGGCGCCTTCTCAGTGGTCGACTCAGTGGTCGGCTCAGTGGTCGAAGTGGGCGGTGATCTCGTTCGGGTCAGTCTTGGTGAGGTACGCGGCGCTCATGACGTAGACGCTGTCGCCGCGCACCGCGACGGAGGTCGGGCCTTCGAGTCCGTCGGCCGCGCTCAGCACGACGGTGTGGGTGCCGTCGGCCTGGACGAGGTCGACGTGGTTGACGGTGTTGAGCGCGGCCAGGATCTGGTCACCGCGTCCGGTGAAGGCGAAATCATCAATCCCGGCCAGTCCGGTGGCCGTGGTCCGGAGCGGACCGGCGGTGCCGTTCGGGCGGATCGGGATGCGCACGATGGTGCCCTTGTCGAGGTTGGTCACCCAGACGGCGCCGCCGTGGATCTTCAGGCCGTTCGCGCCGAGGAATCCGGTCGGCGCGAGCGCGGGGTCGGTGGACCATGCGGTGGCGGTGGCAGTGGCAGTACCGATAGCGGTGGTGCCACCGGCAGGCACGCTCCAGACGGTGCCCTCGGAATCGGCGATGTACAGGGTGTGGGTGCGGGCGTCGAGGGCCAGGCCGTTGGGCAGGCTGTCGGCGGGCAGCGCGGCGATGCGCTCGGGCCGGCCGCCGGGAGACAGCCGCCACACGCCGGTGAGGTCGGCGGTGCCGGTGGCGTACAGGAAATACAGTGTGCCGTCGCCGTCCCGGACGATGCCCACGGTCAGCGGAAAGCCCAAGGCCGGGGTATGCACGCCGCCGTCGGCGGGCAGCGGCATAGTGGCCAGGACCCTGATGTCGCCGTGACGGGAGATCGCAGCCACCTGACGCGCCTTGGCGAAGGTGACGTACTGGACGCCGCCGGGGCCCAGCGCGATGTTCTCAGGGGTCCGGCCCGCGGCGAGACTGAAATGCACGGCGATCCGCGCGTCCCCCAGTGAAGCGGATACCGCTGACGCGTGGGCTGTGCCGATCGTCGCGGCCAGGCCAGTGGCCACGGCGGCGCCCGAAACGGCGATTTTGGTGAGCTTGGTGAACATGGTTCCTTCACGGTCTTTCAGGCGTGTGACAGCACGACGCCGGCGCACGGGGAAGCGGAAACGGACAGATCCCGTCTCGGGCGCCAGGCACCCGATTCCACGACAGACGGCGCCGATACCGCGCGCCGCCGTTCGCGGGGACTGATCCAAGTGTGGGTCGGTGGCGGACGCACAACCACTCCCTGTTGGGGATACGTATCGCGGGGCCTGCTAATTGGCACGAGCAGCAGGCGTTCGCCCGCAACCACCAGGTGTAGTATCGCTGTGGTCTCATACTCGTAGCTTGATCCGCCAGATGCTCATCGAGTCTCAGCCCGGGCAAGTTCACGTATATGCCGGGCGACGGCATGCGATCGGTGGTCGCCGATGACCGCCGTAGCGGCGTCAAGAACGGCCGGATGAGCGTTGGCGACCGCGAAGCTCTCATCCGCCACGGCGAACATCGCCAGGTCGTTGGTGTTGTCGCCGAAGCACACCATGCGCTCGGCGCCGACGAGTTCCTTGAGCGCGAGCGCGGCCCGCCCCTTGTTCGCCCGGTACTCGCAGATCTCCAGCCAGCAATATCCGGGAACATAGATATCCGGCGAGTAGTGACAGCACACGCCGACATCCGGCTTCCACTGCTCGCGCATCGGTTCCAGCCGCTCCGGTGTGTCGACTGCGTTCACCGCGATCACGGTCTCCGCGTCGGTGACCGACAGGTCGGCCACCTGCCGGAACCGGCGGTCACCACCGGAGAGCCGCTCCGCAACATAGGCGCGCATACCCGGGTTGAACGCCCCCTGATAGAAGACGTGCTCCTCGCCAAAGGCGTCGATCGTATGCACCAGCGGATGCAGCCCATGCTCAAGGTAGCCATCAACAATCAAGGATGCGATCTTCCTCGGCAGCGGAAACCCGCCCTGGATCCGCCCACCGTACAGGTGCGCGAGATACCCGCCGTTAAGGAACGCGACGGGCAGGCGTAGATCCACTCCGGCGAGCGCGCGGCGAGTCGATTCGCGTGCGCGAGCTGTCGCAGCCGTGATCAACACACCGGTCCCGATCAACTCGTTCAGGATCGCGGCCGATTCGCGACTGATCTTCAAGTCAGCGCTCAGCAGCGTGCCGTCGAGGTCTGTCACGAATAGCGTCCTGGCCGGCGAAGGCATGGGCCAAGCATCAGCCGTCGACACCGGAAAGCTCAAGAGTTCCGCTCAATCCCAGCCCGAACGGTTAGGCGGTCACCTGACTTGCCGGACAGAACCCTGCAAACCATCTCAATCTATCTGCCAACCATACAGGGTACTTACGAAGTCGAGCCGTGTGCCGGACCCCAAGCCGGCCGGGGCGGTCGGGCCGTACGGCAGCCGCGGGGTCACTGGGTCACTCGGGGTGCAGCAGCCGGGGGATGTCACGTCGCAGAGTGTTGACTGCTTCCGCGGAGCTCATCCGCCCGGCGCGCACCTCCTCGCCGGCGGCGTGGCCGAGCGCGAGGACCGCCGCGAGGATCCAGTCACGCGCCATGCCGGGGTCGATCGTGCCCTCCCGCTGGCCGCGCGACACGACGCGATGCAGGTGTTCGAAGACGGGCGCGTGCCGCTCGCGGTCCTGCTCGGGCGGCACCGGCGGGGCTGCGAGGTGCAACAGGAACGGATCGGTCTCGAAACTGCGCCAGCCGACCTCCAGGAAGCGCACGAGCGCCTCGTCGGCCGGGCCGTGTTCCAGGTTGGCGGCCTCAAGC
Source organism: Actinocrinis sp. (assembly GCA_050725375.1). Lineage (GTDB taxonomy): Bacteria > Actinomycetota > Actinomycetes > Streptomycetales > Catenulisporaceae > Actinocrinis. Next base: position 2,942 of record JBOHCW010000102.1, read on the forward strand.
GCGGCCAGGACGCGGCCCGTCGCACGCTCGATCAGGGCATTGACGAGTGCGTCGCGCGAGGGGAAGTGCGCGTAAAGGGTCTGCCGGCTGATCCCTGCCCGGCGGGCGATCTCGGCCAGTCCCGCCTCCGGGCGCACGCCGAGCGCCTCGGCCGCGGCGTCGAGGATCGCCGCGGCGTTCTGCCGCGCGTCGGCACGCTGGCGCGCGGCCTTTGCCGTCGAGATTTCTGACACGGTTGTCAAGAATAGCCGAAGCCGCTAACCTTGACGCTACTGTCAAGTTTCGTAGCGCGGGGGCCGGACGCACGGCGCCCGGGACGAGGAGACGAACGTGTCCGCATCCGACGGCGCCGCTATCACGGCGACCGGCCTGACCAAACGCTTCGGGCGGCTGACCGCCGTGGACCGGCTCGACCTGGCCGTGCCGGCCGGCTGCGTCTACGGATTCCTCGGACCCAACGGCGCCGGGAAGACCACCACCGTCCGCATGCTCGCGACGCTCTCACGGCCCGACGCCGGGACCGCGCGCGTGCTCGGGTACGACCTCGCCCGCCAGGCCGACGCCGTACGCGAACGCATCAGCCTGACCGGACAGTTCGCCGCGCTCGACGCCGACCTGACCGGCCGGGAGAACCTGCGCCTGGTCGCCCGGCTGCGCGGCTACCGCTCCAAGGCGGCGCGTGCCCGCGCCGACCGGTTGCTCGCCGCCTTCGAGCTGACCGACGCCGCCGACCGGCCGGTCAAGACCTACTCCGGCGGCATGCTGCGGCGCCTGGACATCGCCGCGGCGCTGACCGTGCGACCCGAACTGCTCTTCCTCGACGAGCCGACCACCGGCCTGGACCCGGCCAGCCGCAACAGTGTCTGGCACGCCGTCAGAACCCTGGCTTCGGGCGGCACCACCGTGCTGCTGACCACGCAGTACCTGCACGAGGCCGACCAACTCGCCGGGCGCATCGCCGTCATCGACCACGGACGGCTGATCGCGGAAGGCACACCGGACGAGCTGAAGTCCGCCGTCGGCGGCGGGTCCCTGCGCGTGCGCCTGGCCGACAGCACGCAGCGCGACTCCGCGGCGCAACTGCTCGCCCGCCGCCTCGGCCACCCCGCGTCAGCACCGTCCGCGGGTCAGCATCCGGACACGATCACGATCGCCGCCCGAGAGCCGGTCGGCGCGGCGGCGGCCGTGACCGCGCTGGCCGACGCGGGCATCGCCGTGGCCGGATTCGCTCACGACCGGCCGAGCCTCGACGAGGTCTTCCTCGCGCTGACCGGCGGCGCGGCCGAATCCAAGCCCTGACCCGCCGCGCCCCACCGACCGACGCACAGCCATCCGCCACCGCCGCCGCACCCGGAGTCCACCATGCCCCTGACCTCGACCGACCGACTCGCGACCGACTTCGGCGCCCTGGACGGCGCGCTACCGGCCGCCCCCGCGCCGGCCCGCCCCGGCGCGGCCACCGTCACGCTCGTCTTCGCACACCGCGCCCTGCTCAAGATCCGGCGCGTGCCCGAGCAACTGTCCGACGTCGTCGCCGTCCCGATCATCTTCACGTTGCTGTTCACGTACCTGTTCGGCGGCGCGATGGCCGGATCACCGCACGCCTACCTGCAATTCCTGCTGCCCGGCACGCTCGTGATGTCCGTGCTGCTGGCCACCATCTACACCGGGGTCAACCTCAACACCGACCTCGACAAGGGCGTCTACGACCGGTTCCGCTCGCTGCCGATCTGGCGCGCGGCACCGATCCTCGGCGCACTCGCCGGCGACCTGCTGCGCTACCTGACCTCGGCCGTCCTCGTCGTCGGCCTCGGACTGGCCCTCGGCTACCGGCCACACGGCGGCCTCGCCGGAGCCTGCCTCGCACTCGCGCTGACCATCACGTTCGCCTGGGCCCTGTCCTGGGTCTTCACCCTGCTCGGGCTCCTGATGCGCTCCCCCACCGCCGTGATGAGCCTCGCCATGGTCGTACTCTTCCCGCTCACCCTGGCCAGCAACGCCTTCGTCGACCCGCACACCATGCCCGGCTGGCTACGCACCCTCGTCGACGCCAACCCCGTCTCACGCCTGGTCACCGCCGCCCGCGCCGCCATGGACGGGACCGCGACCGCCGGACAGGCCGGCGCCGTCCTACTCGCCGCCGCCGCGATCGTCGCCGTCTTCGCACCGCTGACCATGCGCGCGTACCGCCGCGCACAGTAAGCCGGCGTGTCAGACAGCGACGATCTTCGGCCTCACCTTAACCCGGGCATCGCAGGCCACAGCGACACCACCGCCCTTGTCCGTTCCCAACGGACAAGAAGGCACCCGCGCCTGGGCCGATCTTTCTGCGGACGGCCGCGTTCTACCTGTGGGTGGCCGGCGACATCTCACCGACGCGACGTGAAGGCGGTGCACCGGCGGCCTGCGACACTGCGCCGGTGCACCGCCTTCGCGTCAACGCAGGCCGGCGAAGACGTCGGTCTCCGGGAGCGCGGCCCCGGTCGAGTCCTGGACGCGCACGAACGTCTCGGTGCCCATCAGCTGCGTGAACCGCTCCACACCCAGGTTCAGGAAGAAGATGTTATCGCTCTGACTGGCGTGCGCCGCCAGCGCCTCGTACTTGCGCCCGCCGAACTCGGAGACGTCGATCCAGGTGCTGATCTCCTCGTCGGGAAGACCGATCAGCGGCTGCTCCTCGGCCGCCGAGGTCTCGGACTCGGGCGCGACCCCCGGCTCGGGCGCGGGCTCAGCCGCCGGCTCGTCCCAGTCCGCGCCGAGTTCGGCCATGATCCGGCCGAACTCGGCCATCATCGAGCGCGGCGCGGTGGTCCAGTACACCTTGGCCGCGATGTCGGTCAGTTCGACCGCCGCCATCGTGATCCGGTGCGCCTGAATGTGGTCGGGATGACCGTAGAACCCGTTCTCGTCGTAGGTGACCACGACGTCCGGCCGGTAATAGCGCATCAGCTCGGCCAGCCGCTCGGCCGCCTCGGGGACCGGCGTCGTCCAGAAGGAACCGGGCGCGCTGTTCTGCGGCCAGCCCATCATCCCCGAGTCGGCGTAGCCCAGCAGTTCCAGGTCGCTGACCTTCAGCACCCGGCAGCTGGCCTCCAACTCGGTACGGCGCAGCGCCGCGACCGCGACCGGATCGTGCCCCGGTTCGCCCGGCTTGACGCCGCCGGCGCCGTCACCGCAGCTACCGTCGGTGCACGTCACCAGCACCGTACGAACGCCCTCCGAGGCATAGCGGGCCAGCATTCCGCCCGTGCTTGTCGCCTCATCGTCGGGATGGGCGTGTACCACCATCAAAGTCAGCGGACGATCTTCCATGAGCAGCATCCTAAGGCCCGCATCGTTCCCAGGGTCGCGCGTGGCCGGGAGGACCGCCGTAGAAGGGTCCTGAGTCGAGAGGCATGAGTCACTGAGCTGGTGCGACTCGGTGTGACTCACCTGTCCTGACCCCGTGGTTTCTCACGGTTGTCGCCTTTTCTTCAACCCGGATCCGGCGATGTCACCGCAGGGCCGGGGCGTTAGCCTGCTTGGCGTGATCGCCGCGGGGTTGGCCAAGTGGGTGGCCGCGGTCGCGCCACCCGCTGGACCGTGGCCGCGGCGTTCGCCCTCAACTCGATCGTGTGCGTGTGCTTGCAGACCCGCATCGGCGGCACGGTGACCACGCCGCGGGACGGAGGGCGCGCCTTCCGCCGAGCCGGACTGGTGTTCCTGGTCAGCTGCCCGCTCGTGGCGCGGTCCGCCGACGCTGACGGCGTCCTGGCCCAATTCGTGATCATCATCGCGGTCTGCGTGCACAGCATCGGCGACATCTGGCAGTCGTCCGCGAACATGGCACTCGGCTTCGGCCTGGCGCCCGACCACGCCCAAGGCGAGTATCAGGGCACGCTCGGACTCGGGTTCGACGCCGGGCAGGCCCTCGCCCCCATCGTGTTGACCACGGCGTTCCTGGGCCTGGGACAGGCAGGGCGGGTTCTGCTCGGCTTGCTCTTCGCCGCTCTCGGATCGTTCGGTCCCGCGGTGACCGGATGGGCTCAGCGCACGCCGCCACGTCCGTTCCAGGAGAGCGACGCGCAGGCGTAACCGCGGACCTGGTCAGCCGGCAAACCACGCGAGCGGGCCGGCGACTGCGATTCCGAACAGAACAGACGCGACGATGATCATCGGCACAAGCCTCCCGAGTAGCTGTGGTCTGTCAGGCGGGGGTTGTGCCGTGGTGTTCGGCGGTGATCGTTTCGAGTGTTTCGCGGAGTGTGGCGATGCGCTCGGTGCCGTAGCGCTGGGCCCATTCGTGTTCGAGTTCGTTGATCAGTTTCCAGCCGAG
>JBOHCW010000103.1:0-4397 GCA_050725375.1 Actinocrinis sp.
TACGCGGACCGGCTCGGGCTCGGGCGGCGGCGCGGCCGGCGCGGCGGGCCGCGCTGGCGCGTCAGTACCCTGATCGGAGTGCAGCACCGTGATGAGCTGCTCGACGGTCGGGTCGGCCGGCAGCGCCTCGCGGATCCGGTCCAGCAGCTCGGGGTGTCCGTCGGTCACGCGCCGCTGCAGTTCGGTCTTCATCAGCGAGTCGAAGCCCAGGTCCATGCCCAGGCGGGCGTGCGGCGGGATCTGGCCGGGCGGGAAGCCGCAGACCTGCGAGACATGGCCGATCACCTGGCGGCGCAGCGCTTCGCCGGTTCGCCCTTCCGTCCGGTTCGCGGGCGCCGCTGTCGCAGGGGTCTGAACGTTGGTCAGTGCGCTGGGTGCGTCGGCGGCGCGAACCGGAATCGGCGCGCTGCCGTTGACCTGGGACGGGATCGCGCCGTTCGCCGCCGCGGCGGCGGCTTCGACGGGCGCGGCGAACCAGTAGCTCTGCGGTTCGAGCACGGTGCGCGGAATCGGGACCCGGCGCGGACGGCGCCCGGGGTCGAGAGCCGCCCAGTCGACGCTGCCGCCCGCGCAGTACAGCTGCCCGAGGGAGCCCAGCAGGACCTCGGCGTCCTCGGACCCGCGGCGCAGCGAGGGCAGCCAGAGCGGGGCCGCGGCCGCCGCGCCGTCGCCGCGGGCGATCGCCCGGCCCAGGCTCAGCAGCGTGGGATGCGGGCCGACCTCGACGAACGCGGTACAGCCCTGCTCCATCAGGGTTCTGAATCCGTCGGCGAAGCGCACGGTGCCGAGCATGTGCTCGACCCAGTAGTCCGCGTCCACGACGCCGGCGGGTTGTCCGGTGGCGTCCGAGATCCAGCTGATCTCGGGCCGGGTGAACCGCACGGCGCGCGCCGCGTCGCGCAGCGGGGCGGCGGCGCCCGCCATCAGCTTGGAGTGGAAGGCGTGCGAGACGGCGAGCGGCCGCACGGTGACGCCGCGGCCTTCCAGCACCTCCCGCACGGCGGCGATCTCCGCGTCGAGTCCGGAGAGCACGATCTGGTCGTCGGTGTTGACCGCGGCGATGGAGACGGAGGCGAAGTCGGCGGCGGCGGACTGGACGGTCCCCGCGTCCCCGGCGCAGGCGATCATCGCGCCGTCGCCGGGCTGCGCGTCCATGTGCCGTCCGCGCTCGGCCGCCAGGGTCAGCGCGTGTTCGAGGGACATCGCGCCGGCGACGCACCCGGCCGCCAGGGCGGCGACGCTGTGCCCGAGCACGGCGACCGGGCGTACACCGAGCGAGATCCACAGCTCGGCGACGGCGATCTCCAACGCGACCAGGGCCGGCTGGCAGTACCGGGTGCGGCGCAGCCGCTCGGCGCCGTGCGCGTCCGAAAGCAGCTCGAGCAACGGGCGGCCGAGGTGTGGCCGCAGGATCCGGTCCGCGCGGTCGAGCGTGTCCGCGAAGCCGGGATGCGCCCGGTACAGCGCCCGGCCCATGCCCGCGTATTGGCTTCCCTGACCGCTGAACAGGAACGCGACGGCGGGAGCGGCGTGTAACGCGTCCTCTCCCCGCATCAGGTTGGTGCGCGCCTCGCCGCGGGAGAGGGCGTCGAGGCTGTCGTCGAGTGCTGCGATCGAGTCGGCGACCAGCACGGCGCGGTGGCTGAGCGCGGCGCGTGCGGTGTTCGCGGTGTGGCACAGCTCGTCGAGGCGCAGGTGCGGGTTGGCGGCCAGGTGGGTGCGGTAGCGGTGGGCGAGCGTGGTGAGCGCGGTGGGCGTGTGGGCGGACAGGCTCAGCGCGTGGGTCGTTCGCTCCGGCGGTGTGCCGGCCGGGGCGGGAGGCGGCGCGGCCGACAGCACGACGTGGACGTTCGCGCCGCCGAAGCCGAAGGAGCTGACCGCCGCGCACGCCGGGCCGGCGGCGGGACGGGTCAGGGGTTGACGGCGCACCGGCACGGCCAGGGTGCTGCCGAGTTCGGCCAGGTGCCGGTTGGGTGTGTGGAAGTGCGCCTGCGGCGGCACTTCGCCGTGGTGCAGGATCAGCGCCGTCTTGATCAGTCCGGCGACTCCGGCCGCGGCCTCCAGGTGGCCGATGTTCGCCTTGGCCGAGCCGACGGCGCACGGCGCGCCGTCACGGCCGTAGACCTGGGCCAGCGCCTCCCACTCGATCGGGTCGCCCAGGGGCGTGCCGGTGCCGTGGGCCTCGATGTAGGCGACCCGGTCGGCGCGCAGCCCGGCCTGGTCCAGGGCGCGTTCGATCACGGCGCGCTGCGCGCTGCTCTTCGGGGCGGTCAGGCCGTTGGCGCGTCCGCCGTGGCTCTGATGCGAGCCGTTGACGGTGGCGTAGATCCGGTCGCCGTCCGCCAGCGCGGCGGACAGCGGCTTGAGGCAGACCAATCCCGCGCCCTCGCCGCGCACGTATCCGCTCGCCGCGTCGTCGAAGCTGCGGCAGCGCCCGTCCGCGGCGAGCATGCGGCCTCGCGCGAACGCGGCGGACAGTCCCGGGGTGATCAGCAGGTTGACTCCCCCGGCGAGCGCGACGGAGCACTCCCCCAGCCGCAGGCTCTGGCAGGCCAGATGGATCGCGGCCAGTGAGGAGGAGCAGGCGGTGTCCACCGCGATGCTCGGGCCGCGCAGGTCGAGCAGGTAGGACAGGCGGTTGGCGGCGATGGAGTGGGCGTTGCCGGTGGCGCCGTGGATGTCGACGGCGTCGAGCCGGGTCATCTGCAGCTCGGAGTAGTCGTGGCTGCTGATGCCGACGAACACGCCGGTGTCCGTGCCGGCCAGGCTGGTCGGGGCGATCGCGGCGTCGTCGAGGGTGTGCCAGGCGGTTTCCAGCAGGATCCGCTGCTGCGGGTCCATGCGTTCGGCTTCGCGCGCCGAGATGCCGAAGAACCGGGCGTCGAACCGGTCGACGTGGTCGATGAAGCCGCCGTGGCGCGGCAGGTCCGCGCTGTCGGCGGCCCAGCGTTGCGCGGGCACTTCGGTGATCGCGTCGCGGCCGTCGAGCAGCAGCTGCCAGTACGCCTGTGGGTCGGGCCCGCCCGGAAGGCGGCAGCCGATGCCGATGATCGCGATCGGTTCCGCGACGGTGCGATCCGGTTGCGTGGGCGCGCCGCCGATGCCGCCGGAGCGGGCTGGACCGGCGAGCGGACGGTCGTCGCCGAGCCGCACGCCGCGCGTTCGATCGCGGCCGGGGTGCTCGTCGCGCGGCAGGCTCAGCGCCGCGGCCAGGTCGCGGGGGGTGGGGTGGTTGAACGCGGCGGTCGGCGAGAGCGGCCGGCCGAGCCACTGCCCGAGTTCGTCGAGCAGTGCCACGGCGGTGGGCGAGTCGACGCCGAGCGAGGACAGCGGCCGGCCGGGGTCGAGTGCGGCGGCGGGCAGGCCGAGCCGGTCGGCGGCGCGGCCGATGAGCCAGGCCTCGATCTCGGCCGCGCTGTGCGCGCTCTCGGCCGGCCGACCGGATGCGGACTGTGCGTCGTGGGGCGCGCTGTGGCCGAGAAGCTGGGCGGTGAGCGTGTCGACGCGCGGGTCGGCCAGCAGGGCGCCGAGGTCGAGGCGCGTGCCGAGGCGCTGTTCGAGCTCGCGCGCGGCGCGCACCAGGCGGGGATAGTCCAGTCCGAGGTCGGCGAGGGCCGACCCGGCCCGGTCCGCACGGTCCACGGCCCGGCCGAGCACGTCCTCCAGTACCTGATCGATCGCGGCGTGGACCCGGTCGGGCCGGTCGGCTTCCGGGGGCCGGCCGTCGGGGGTCTCGCCGTCGGCGGGCGGGGCCGCGCCGTCCCGGGTCACGCTCGCGGCGATCACCGGCAGGCCGAGGCCGAGGAAGTCGCGCCGGCAGGCCTGGCGCTGGATCTTGCCGCTGGTGGTCTTGGGGATCGTGGCCCGCTTGAGCAGGAGCACCGCGTGCGGGGTGACCTCGTGCTGTTCCAGGACGGCGGCGCGCAGGGCCGCCAGCAGCGCGGCCGGGTCGTCCGGACGCGATTCGACCTCGAAGGCGAGCACCATCTGCTCGTGGTCGTCGAGTTCCACACCGAAGACGGCGCCGCACCCGGGCCGGACGGCGGGGCTGGCCTGCTCGACGGTCAGCTCGATGTCCTGCGGATAGTGGTTGCGGCCCTGCACGATCACGACGTCCTTGGTGCGCCCGACCACGTGTAGTTGTCCGTCGTGCAGGAATCCGAGGTCGCCGGTGCGCAGGTACTCCGTGTCCGGTTCGCCGTCGATCCGGGCGCGGAACGTGGCGCGGGTCGCGTCCGGTTGACGCCAGTACCCCCGGGCGACGTTGGGTCCGGCGATCCAGATCTCGCCGATCCGGTCCTGGTGCGCGCGTCGGCCGTCGTCCGCGTCCACGATCGCGATCCGGACCTGGTCGACCGCCGCGCCGCAGCCGACCAGGGCGGCGGCGGACGGGTCGG
>JBOHCW010000104.1:0-4758 GCA_050725375.1 Actinocrinis sp.
GGACTACGTCGACATCTTCTACAGCCACCGGTTCGACCCGGACACGCCGCTGGAAGAGACGATGGGCGCGCTTGACACTGCCGTGCGCTCGGGGAGGGCGCTGTACGCGGGCATCTCGTCGTACGGACCGGAGCGTACCCGTGAGGCGGCGGCGATCCTCAAGTCGATGGGCACCCCGCTGCTGATCCATCAGCCCTCGTATTCGATGCTCAACCGCTGGATCGAGGACGGGCTGCTGGACGTGCTCGGCGAGAGCGGCGTCGGCTGCATCGCGTTCTCGCCGCTGGCGCAGGGGATGCTGACCGGCAAGTACCTCGGCGGCGTCCCGGCCGGCTCGCGTGCCTCGCGCGACTCCTCGCTGTCGCGGGAACTGCTCAGCGAGAAGAACCTGGAGCAGGTGCGCGCCCTGAACGCGATCGCGCAGGAGCGCGGCCAGTCGCTCGCTCAGATGGCGCTGGCCTGGGCTCTGCGCGACCCGCGGGTGACCTCGGTGCTGATCGGCGCGAGCAGCGTCGCACAGCTCGATGACAGCCTCGGCGCGCTGGACCGACTGGGCTTCTCCGAAGACGAACTCGCGCGGATCGACAAGCACGCGGTCGACTCGGGCATCAACCTGTGGGCGGCCTCCGGCGAGGCGTGAACGGAGCCGTGCGCCTTGGGCGGTGGGCTCAGAGGGAGACAGACGTCTGACGGTGGGCTCGTCGCCTGGTGAGTAAAGGCGCGAAGAGGGGAGCGGCGAGCCCGTCGTCAGACGCGCAGCGGCCGCGTGCTGCTCGTCTGCGTCTCGGCAGTCCGCTACCGGGAGACAGGCACGGGCGCGGGCACGGCGTGCAGCATCGCGCCATCGGCGAAGAACCGCAGCGCCTCGGCGACCAGAGCGGCGCGCGCATCGTCGGTCGTTATGTTGCTGCCGCTTCCAAAGGCACTGCTACCGGCAATGTCACGGGCACCGGCACTGGCACTGCTACTGGCACCTGCGCTGTCGCCGGCAGCAGCCTCGGCCCACCGCTCGACGGCGATCCGCAGCGCACTCATCGCGGCCACGGCGGCCAGCCGCGCCTCACCCGCGTCAGCCCGCAGTCCGAGCCGCGACGCGATCACCTGCGCGAGTGCGTACTCTGACTCGTGGTACGTGTCGAGCCACCGGCCGCGCATCGCGGGATGCGCCGCGAGTATGCGCGTGAACGCGGCGGCCTCGCGCGGCGGCAGCGTGCCGGGCGCGGACATCGCGACCGTGAACGCGGCCGGAAGCGCAACCGTCAGCGGCTCGGACGCCGGTCGTCGGGCAAGCTGCTCGGCGACCGCCGCGACCCCGTTGCGGATCAGCGGGACCACGACGTCCTCCTTCGCCGGAAAATAGCGGTAGAAGGTACGCGCGGAAATCCCGGCGCTCTCGGCGATGGACTCGACCGTCACGCCGTCGAAGCCGCGCGCAGCGATCAGCCGGACCGCCGTGCGGGCGATCTCCAGCTGCGCCGCGGCCCGGCGCCGCTCGGCCAGAAGTGATGCGGGGGACACGGATATCAGGCTATGCCTGGTGTCACAATCTGTCAAACATGGCACATTGTGACACCATGGCATCACGGCACTGTGACATCGGCGAACGGCGATTCGGCTCGTCACAGCACGCGGCTCGGAGTGGCCGACCGTGTGCCGTGCAGCCAAAAGGCAGCCTGACAGCCACCGCCAAAGTCCTGCTGATGTAGGTCGCGACGGCGTTGTGCCGGTTGTCCACTTCAGACGGACATCGAACCCTGATACCTGACGCCGCCGGCGAGCAGGCCGCAGATCGAGAGCCGGTAATCGGGTGAATGACCGGATCCGGCTTGGCGGCCGGCTTGGCGGTCGGCCTGCCCTCGGCAGTCACACCGCCGCCCGGCCCGCGCATCGTCCAGCCTCGCGCCTCGCCTATGTCCTCACGATCGCGGCGAAGCGCAGTTCCAGGCCCGCGATCAGCGCGTCGAGGCCGGTCTCGAAGGCGCCCAGGTCGACCTCCCGGCGGCGGGACTGGAGGCGGTGGGCGTCGGACAGGTGGGGATAGTCGGCCGTCTGGTACACCTCCGGGTCGTCGACGAAGCCGGCCGCGAAGGAGCCGGTCGCCGCACCGACGACGAAGAAGCGCATCAGGGCCCCGATACGGGTTGCCTCGCGCGGGGGCCAGCCCGCGTCGACCAGCGCGCCGTAGACGGCGTCGGCCATCTTCAGCGCGTGCGGTCGGCGGCCGGGGCCATGCGCCGCGACCGGCACCAGGTTCGGGTGCTCGGCGAGCTTGCGGTGGTACGAGGTCGCCCACGCCTTGAGCGCTTGGGGCCACGGTTCGGCGGTCAGCGGGGCGATGTCCACGTGCGCGATCACCGCGTCGGCGACCGCTTCGAGCAGCGCGTCCTTGGTCGCGAAGTGGTTGTACAGCGACGGGCCGCTCACGCCCAGCCCGGCCGCGAGCCGGCGGGTCGACAGCGCGGGCAGGCCCTCGGCGTCGACCAGCGCCAGGGCGGCGGCGATGATCCGGTCGCGGCTGAGCAGCGGCGACGACGGTCGGGGCACCTGTGACACACCTCGCAGGCTCGGGTCGGGGCCGGGCGGTTCCGGCGCGCTCTGGTCTGGGTTACCCTCACTAAAACTAGCACTGCAAGTTTTTCCGACGCTTGGGACGGTCCGATGGATCTCGCGCTCGACGAGGAGCACGCGGCACTGCGCCGCACGGCGGCCGACTTCACCGACCGGGAGATCGTCCCGCACGCGGCCGCGTGGGACCGCGCCGAGTCGGTCGACCCGGGCATCGTCAAGCGGCTCGGCGCGCTCGGCCTGCTCGGATTGACCATCCCGGAAGCGCACGGCGGCTCGGGCGGCGACCACTTCGCGTACGTGCTGGCGCTGGAGGAGCTGGGACGCGGCGACTCGTCGGTGCGCGGCATCGTGTCCGTGTCGCTGGGACTGGTGGCCAAGTCGATCAACCACTTCGGCACCGATCAGCAGAAGGCCGACTGGCTGCCCCGGCTGTGCACGGGCGAGGCGCTGGCCTGCTTCGCGCTCACCGAACCGGATACGGGCTCCGACGCCGCAAACCTGCGGATGCGCGCGGAGCGCTCCGGCGGCGACTGGGTGTTGACGGGTTCGAAGATGTTCATCACCAACGGGACGTGGGCCGATGTCGGGCTCGTATTCGCCCGGTCGGGCGAGCCCGGACACAAGGGGATCACGGCCTTCCTGGTGCCCATGGACTCGGCCGGCCTCTCGCGGCGCGAGATCCACGGCAAGCTCGGCCTGCGCGGACAGGCGACGGCGCAGCTCACGTTCGACGCCGTGCGCGTGCCCGACACGGCGCGGCTCGGCGCCGAGGGCAAGGGTTTCACCGTCGCGATGGCGGCGCTGGCCAAGGGCCGGATGTCCGTCGCGGCAGGCTGCGTGGGTATCGCAGAGGCCGCACTCAGGCACGCGGTGCGGCACGCCACCGAGCGTGAGCAGTTCGGCAAGCCGATCGCGCACCGGCAGCTGGTCGCCGAACTGATCTCGGACATCGCGACCGACGTGGACGCCGCGCGGCTGCTCACCTGGCGCGTCGCGGACCTGATCGATCGCGGCCGGGAGTTCGCCCGCGAGTCGTCGATGGCCAAGCTGTTCGCCAGCGAGGCGGCGGTGCGCGCCGCGAACAACGCGCTGCAGATCTTCGGCGGATACGGCTACATCGACGAGTACCCGGTCGGCAAGCTCGTGCGCGACGCGCGCGTGATGACGCTGTACGAAGGCACCAGCGAGCTGCAGAAACTGCTGATCGCGCGGGCACACACCGGGATCAACGCAATAGCCTGACAATTCAATGGCCTGATGGTCATCGAGTGACATGAATCGGCGCGGCACAGGGAGTGGCGAGAGTGAACACCGTTTACGTGGCGGCGGCCCGGCGCACGCCGATCGGCCGGCTGCGCGGCGCGCTGGCCTCGGTGCGGCCGGACGACCTGGCCGCGACCGTGCTGCGGGACCTGGTCGCCGGGCTGCCCGGGCTCGACCCGGCGCGGATCGACGACGTGTACTGGGGCGCGGCGAACCAGGCCGGCGAGGACAACCGCAACGTGGCCCGGATGGCCGTGCTGCTGGCCGGGCTGCCCGACTCGGTGCCCGGCGCGACGGTCAACCGGCTTTGCGCGTCAGGGCTCGAAGCCTTCACGATCGCGGCCCGCACCATCGCGGCCGGCGAGGCGGACATCGTGCTGGCCGGCGGCTCGGAGTCGATGTCCCGCGCGCCGTTCGTGCTGCCCCGGCCGGACGACGCGCTGCCGCACAGGATGGAGCTGGCCGACACCCGGCTCGGCTGGCGGCTCGTCAATCCCCTGATGCGTGACGTGCACGGCCTGCTCGCGATGGGCGAGACCGCCGAGGAGGTGGCCACCCGACACGGTGTCGGCCGTGAGCGGCAGGACGAATTCGCCTTGCGCAGCCACCGGAACGCGGCCGCCGCGCGCGACGCCGGCCGGTTCAGGGACGAGACGGTCCCGGTCACCACCGTGGACGGAAGCGTCGTCGAGCACGACGAGGGAATCAGGACCGACACGAGCCTGGTGAAGCTGGCCGGGCTCAAGCCGGTGTTCCGCGAGGGCGGCAGCGTCACGGCCGGCAACTCGGCCGGCATCACCGACGGCGCCGCGGCCATGGTGCTGATGGCGGAGTCGCGCGCGAAGAGCGAGGGACGGCAGCCGCTCGCCCGCATCCTCGCGTCGTCCTGGGCGGGGGTGCCGCCGGAGATCATGGGCATCGGGCCGG
>JBOHCW010000105.1:0-4394 GCA_050725375.1 Actinocrinis sp.
GGTTACCGCGACACCAGATGAGTACGTGCGCTCATACGAACGAAGGAGTTCGTGATCATGGTTGTGCGACGGAGTGCGTACGAAAGGAGCCCTGACGTCGGCGTGTTGCTGGCCGACGGCGGCTCGAACAGAGGGGACACGCCCCGCGTCGTGGGCGACGAAGACCGTTGGCTGTCGGCCGCGCCACTCGGCGGCTGACGCCCTGACAGGCGAACCGCGGCGGCATCTGTTGCCTGTCGCGAAATGGTTGAGGCGGAGCCGGAACCGGGCCCGGCGACGGACCAGGCGGTTGCCGCCGCGGTCCGCGTAGAGACCAAACCCACACACCAGACCCACTCAGGTCGGCGCCCACCAGGGTGGCCTCGACTGTCATGACGTCTCGTCGGAGCCGGGGACGCCCATGCCTGTCGGTACTCGCTGGCAGACATCAACAGGTGACCACGAGGGCGGCCGGATTGCCGGCCGACCCCGCCGTGATTCAGTCACCTGATGAACAATAGGAGCACATAGACGTGACCATGTTCCGTTATCCGATTCCACGCATAAGACGCAGGACGCGCCTCACCGCCGCGGCCGTAGCCGTGGCTCTGGTCGGCGCGTTCGCCACGGCCACGGTGGCGCAGGCGGCCTCGCCGGCCGCCCCGCCGACTGCGCAAGGGCCCTGCGACATCTACGCCGCCGGCGGGACTCCCTGCGTCGCCGCCCACAGCACGACTCGCGCGCTGTACGCCTCCTACGACGGTCCGCTCTACCAGGTGCAGCGGCTGTCGGACAACGAGACCAAGAACATCGGTGTGCTGAACCGGGGCGGGTACGCCGACGCGGCCGCGCAGGACTGGTTCTGCGCCGACACGACCTGCCTCATCACCCGGCTCTACGACCAGTCGCCGATGCACAACGACCTCACCCAGCCGCCGCGCGGAGCGTTCAGCGGCCCGGCGATCGGCGGCGCCGACAACCTCCCGGTCGCGGACATGGCGCCGATCACCGTCAACGGGCACAAGGCCTACGGCGTGTTCATCGAGCCCGGCATGGGCCTGCGCAACGACAACACCCGCGGCGTCGCGACCGACGACCAGCCCGAGGGCATGTACTGGATCCTCGACGGCTCGCACTTCAACGGCGGCTGCTGCTTCGACTACGGCAACGCCGAGACCGACAGCCGCGACGACGGCAACGGCACCATGGAGACCAGCTACTTCGGCAGCGCCACCCCCTGGTACCACGGCACCGCCCCCGGGCCCTGGATCATGACCGACCAGGAGAACAACCTGGTGGGCTGCGTCAATCCGGGCAGCACCTCAAAGCTCTGCGCAACCCTGCCCAGCGTCACGTCCCGCTTCGTGACCGCCGTCGCCAAGGGGGAACCACACCACTGGGCCAGCCTCGGCGGCGACGCGCAACAAGGCGCCCTCGCGACGATGTTCGACGGACCGCGCGTCGACTCCAGCTATGACCCGATGCGCAAGCAGGGCGCCATCGTCCTGGGCAACGGCGGCGACAACAGCAACGGTTCGCAGGGCACCTTCTACGAAGGCGTGATGACGGCCGGGTACCCGACGGACGCCGTCGACCAGGCGGTACAGGCCAACGTCGTGGCAGCCAAGTACAACGTGCGGCAGCTGAGCCTCGCGCCGAGCTCGTCGACCGTCAACCCGCCCGGCCTCCAGACGTTCGCGCCGGGATCGAGCCAGGGCGTCACCGAGACGTTCACGAACACCACCGGCTCGAACGCGACCGACGTCAGGCTGAGCCTGTCCGTGCCCGAGGGATGGAGCGCGAAGGTACAGGGGCCGGACACGTTCGCCTCGATCCCGCCGGGTCAGAGTGTGAGCGCAAACTTCACGGTCACCTCGGCGATGAGGGCCTTCAACGGCGACCTGGTCGGAAACGCCGACTGGCGTGGCCGGGACGGCGGTCCGCAGCAGGTCGCCACCACGGCCGAGAAGGTACGCAACGACAGCCCCGTCAAGATCAACGAGTTCCGGATCGGCACCGCGAGCGATTCGACGAACTCTTACATCGAACTGTCCAACACCTCCTCGTCCGCCGTCGACCTCTCGCACTGGACGCTCACCGAGCGGCCCACCCAGCAGGCCGTCTTCTCGACGGCGACCATCCCGGCCGGCACGAGGATCGCGGCCCACGGTCACTACCTGCTCGGCCTGTCCGCCTCAGGGCTCGCCGCGCCCGCCGCGCCCGGCGACTCCACGCTCGCGGTCCGCAGCACGACCGGGATGAGCGTCGGCGACCCGGTCACGATCGGCACCGGCCGCACGGCCGAGACCGCGAAGATCGCCGACATCCCCTCGGTCGGCGCGACCGGGCCGCGCGTCCCCGGGAAGCTGGGGAACGCGCTCAAGCTCAACGGCGCCAACGAGTACGTCAGCCTGCCCACCGGCATCGTCAGCGGCCTGTCCGACTTCACCGTGTCCACCTGGGTCAATCCGTCCAGCGACGCCACCTGGTCGCGCGTGTTCGACTTCGGCACGAGTCAGAGCAATTACATGTTCCTGACGGTCGACGGCGGCGGCGCCGGGCTGCGCTTCGCGATCTCGAACAACGGCGGCGGTTCGGAGCAGCAGCTCACCGGGGGCGGCCTGCTGCCGCTGAACACCTGGTCGCACGTCGCGGTGACGCTGTCGGGCACCACCGGCACGCTCTACCTCAACGGCAACCCGGTCGCGACCAACCCGAACATGACCCTGCACCCGTCCAGCCTCGGCAACACCAACCAGAACAGGATCGGGCGCTCGCAGTACCCTGACCCGCTCCTCAACGCCACGGTCGACGACTTCAACATCTACGACAAGGCCCTGTCACCGGCTGACGTCACCGCGCTGGCCGGCGGCCAGGCCGGCGCCGGCGACGTCGCCGACTACAAGTTCGACGAGACCGGCGGCCCCATCGCGCTCGACTCGTCCGGCAGCGGACACAACGCGACGATCATCGGCCAGGGAACGGCCGCCACCGGCAGCACGCCGCTGTGGCAGCCCGTGCCCGACGGTCCGCTGACCGTTCCCGCGCACTCGACCAACCTCCCGGTGACCAGCACCACGGGCTTCACCGTCGGCCAGAAGATGGCGATCGGCTACGGCCACAAGCTCGAAGTGGCCACCGTCACCGCGGTCGGCACGTCGGGCGCCCAGGCGCGGCTGGCGGCAGCGGCCTCCGCCGGCGCGACCAACATCAAGGTCTCGTCCGCCGCCAACGTCTCGGTCGGCGACAAGATCCGGCTGGACATCGGCGACAAGGCCGAGAACGTCACCGTCGCGGCGGTCGGCACCGGCGGCGCCGGCGGCACCGGGCTCGACCTGGTCGCGGCGCTGACGCAGAACCACTCGTCCAACCTTCCGTTCAGCGACCGCGGGACCGGCGTCAGCTTCACGCCGGCGACGCACTTCGCGCACTCGAGCAACGAGCCGGTCCAGGCGTTGGGCGCCGGGATCGTGCTCGACCGTCCCCTGACACACAGTCAGGCGATCAACGCGCCGGTGCTCGACTCCAACGTGACCACGGCCGGCTACCAGGGTTCGCCCGCGCCCGACCAGTGGTTCGGCGGCCCCGCCCTCTCCACCAGCGCCGGCGCCATGGTGCTGCGTGACGCCGACGGCCTCGTCTCCGACAGCCTGAACTACGGGCTGCTGGTCGACCCGTGGGCCGCGGAGGGCTACCAGGGCGGCACCGGGAGCGGCTGCGTGGTCGCGACTCCGGCGATGGCCGCCGGAGGGGGCAAGAGCGCGAGCCGCTTCCCCGACGGCACCGACACGGACAGCAACTGCAACGACTTCATCACGGCCAACGCCACGCCCGGCACGGACAACAAGTTCGCGCTGGATCCGGGCCCGCTGGTGTCGCTGCAGGTGACGGCCGCCGACAGCACGTCCAACTTCGTCAAGCACGACGACACCGACGACCTCGTCGTCACCGCGCCGATCACGGCGAGCAGCACCCAGGGCGAAAAACAGGACGCTACCTTCGTGGAAGCGGCCGGCCTGAACAACCCCGGCTGCGTCTCGTTCGAGTCGGTGAACAAGCCCGGCAGCTACCTGCGGCACATGAACTTCCAGTTCCACCTGCAACCCAACGACGGCAGCACGCTGTTCTCCCAGGACGCGACGTTCTGCCGGCAGCCGGGCAACAGCGGACAGGGCGTGTCGTTCCAGTCGGTGAACTTCACCACCAAGTACATCCGCACCTTCGACAACACCCTCTACCTCGCCAGCGACGGCGGAACCAACCCCTGGGACGACGCCGCCACGTGGTCGACCGACTCAAGCTGGCTGGTAGACCAGCCCTGGGTCCAGGCACCGTGACCGTCTACGGGACCTGACCGATAGTCCACACCTTCATAGGGCACACGTGGTCGCTCTCGGCGCGGTACACCTCCGCGC
>JBOHCW010000106.1:0-6104 GCA_050725375.1 Actinocrinis sp.
CGATAACGCAGCCCGGACCGACACCGCCCGGACTGACACCGCCCGGCCCGACACCGCCCGGACCGACACCGCCCGGGCCACCTCCGGCGCCACAATCTCCGCCACAAGCTGGACAGGGCGAACAGGAGCAGCCGCCCCAGTAGTGCGCCCGTCTCAGCGTTTCCGGATCGGCTTCGCAGGCGGGTGGCTAAGCTCATCGGGTGACAGACTTCCACGGCCGCACGTTGCAACCCACCGGCTTCGAGGGTGACGACGGGTCGGCTGACAGCGCGTTAGCCCACGCCCTCGCAGCTCACCGGCGCGGAGAGCTCGACCGGTACGCGCTGTACGAGGTGCTCGCCGGCAAGCGGGTCCTCGCGCCGATCGTCGCCGTGCTCGGCGAGAGCGAGGACGCCGGAGCCAACGCCGACGGCACCGCGCTGGTCCGCGACAAGGACAGCGATATGGCGCTGGTCACCCTGGTGGCGGCCGACGGAGCGAAGGCCGTGCCCGTGTTCACCTCGGCGCAGCGGCTGAGCGTCTGGGGCGCCGCCGCCGGATTCCCGGCCGCGCGCCCGGTGCCCGTGCCGATCGAAAAGGCCGCGGCCGCCGCGCTCCAGGAAGAGGCCGACGTCCTGTTGGTCGACCTCGACACCGACGAGCAGTTCGAGCTGTCCGGAGCGGCGCTGCGCGCCTTCGCCGAGAGCCGTGTCCCGGCGTCCCCGGATACGGACCCTGACGTGGTGGCCGCGCTTCTTGTCGCATTGCGCTCGGTACCCGAAGTCGCCGATGCGGTGGACAGCGCCCGCGTCGGCGCGTTTTCCGAAGGGGCCGTCTTGGAACTCGGCTTCAAGCCGGGCGTCGACCCGAAGACCCTCACCGGGCCACTGCGTAAGGTCGCCGAGGCGATCTCATCCGACGCGTTGCTGCGTGACCGGCTCGGCGACGGCCTGTCTATCGTCGCTGCGGAGTAACGAGGCGCGTCACAAGCCGCGGCGCCAACAAGCAGCGGCCGCGTTACAGCAGGACCGGCCCGGTCAGCTTCTCGCCGGGCGCCGAACCCGGCTCGTCCTGCACCACCGACGCCTCGCGGAACGCCAGCTGCAGCGTGCGCAGCCCGTCCCGCAGCGGCGCCGCGTGCTGCGACCCGACCTCCGGCGCGCTCGCCGTGACCAGCCCGGCCAGCGCGGTGATCAGCTTGCGCGCCTCGTCCAGGTCCGCCGGGTGCACGTGTCCGTGCTCGTCCGGCTCGCCGAGCCCCAACTGGACGGCCGCGGCGGTCATCAAGTGCACCGACAGCGTGGCGATGACCTCCACGGCGGGCACCTCGGCCAGGTCGCGGGGCGAGGGCAGGGCGCCGGTCGCGGGGGAGTTCTCGGTCATGCACCGATCCTCGCACGCCCTAAGACACGCTTCGGCGCGCAGGGCGGCAGCCCGGTTCGTGATACATTAGCGAGCAGCGACCGACTGTCAGCGTGCCCAGCGTGCGAAGGCAGTCCGCAAGTGGAGGGCCCACCTCCCACCCGATCGACCACAAGGCCGACGGGTAACGGTCCCGGCACGGCGGATCACCTCGGTGACCCCCGTCGTGCGACGCCCGTCCGCCAGGATGGGGTGTCCCGGCTGGTGGAGCTCTGCATGGAATACATGCGGAGCTCTTTTGTTTTTTGCCGGTACGGGTCGCGTTACCCATCGCGCCCATGAATCGATCTCGGCGGTGCGGGCTCCCAACCGTACCGTCACGCGGTCGGACGGCGCACGGCTCGCCGTACCGGCCGGCTTTAACCTAGGAGGCCCCATCAGCGCCGAACCCCGCATCAACGACCGGATCCGGGTGCCCGAAGTGCGCCTGGTCGGCCCGGACGGCCAGCAGGTCGGGATCGTGGCGATCCAGGACGCCCTGCGTCTGGCCCAGGAGGCCGACCTCGACCTGGTCGAGATCGTGCCGACCGGACGCCCGCCGGTGGCCAAGCTCATGGACTACGGCAAGTACAAGTACGAGTCCGCGATGAAGGCCCGCGAGGCGCGCAAGAACCAGGCGCACACGATCATCAAGGAGATGAAGCTCCGGCCGAAGATCGATCCGCACGACTACGAGACCAAGAAGGGTCACGTGGTGCGGTTCCTGAACGCCGGGGACAAGGTCAAGATCACCATCATGTTCCGCGGCCGCGAGCAGTCCCGGCCCGAGCTGGGCCGTCGGCTTCTCGACCGGCTCGCCCTGGACGTCGAGGACCTCGGCTTCGTGGAGTTCGCCCCCCGCCAGGACGGGCGCAACATGATCATGGTGCTCGGGCCGAAGAAGAAGAAGGTCGAGGCGATGGCCGAGGCCCGCGCCGCCAAGGCGGCGAAGGCCGAGTCCGAAGGCCGCGGCCGCGACCGCGAGTACGCGCCCGGCGACGAGGCCGTGGACCTGGACGAGTCGGTGGACGAGTCCGTGGACGTGGAGACGGCCGCCGAGGCACCTGTCGAGGCCGGCGCGAGCGCGACGGACACGACCGCCGCGCAGTAGCCAGGCGACAGGCGGCACCCGACAGGCAGTACCGAACCAGCCCGGCGACGGGCGGGCCGGGCAGACAGGCCCGCCCAGCAGTGCATACGGGTCGGCGGCGGCCCCTACCGCCGCCGCCCGCGTACTCGCGTACGCGCCGAAAGAGCTATCGAGGAGAACGGCTGCCATGCCGAAGAACAAGACCCACAGCGGTGCCAAGAAGCGGTTCCGCCTCACCGGCACCGGCAAGGTCAAGCGCGGCCAGGCGGGTAAGCGCCACCTGCTTGAGCACAAGCCGTCCACCTACACCCGCCGGGTGACCGGCGAGGTCGTGGTTTCCCCCGCCGACACGAAGAAGATCAAGCGGCTGCTCGGTAAGTGATCCAGGCCCGCACCACGGCACTACCGACTGACCACTGACGACCTGCGGGGAATGGCGGCGCACCGGCCGCCGCGCGCCCCGCGCGAGGAGTTGAGAACGACATGGCACGCGTGAAGCGGGCGGTCAACGCCCACAAGAAGCGCCGCGCGATCCTGGAGCAGGCCAGCGGTTACCGCGGCCAGCGCTCGCGGCTGTACCGCAAGGCCAAGGAGCAGGTCACCCACTCCCTGGTTTACGCGTACCGGGACCGCAAGAAGCGCAAGGGCGACTTCCGCCGGCTCTGGATCCAGCGGATCAACGCCGCGGCCCGCGCCAACGGCATCACCTACAACCGTTTCATCCAGGGTCTCAAGGCGGCCGGCGTCGAGGTGGACCGCAAGATCCTCGCGGATCTGGCCGTCCACGACGCCGGCGCGTTCGCCGCGCTGGTCGAGGTCGCGCAGAAGGCGCTGCCGGCCGACGTGAACGCCCCGAAGGTCGCGGCCTGACCGCGGACCTGCGGCCGGCCCGCGGCGGCGGGAACGACCCCGTGGCGAGCCGCCTCGCGATCACCTCGACCCGGTCAGCCCGGGTGGTGGCCGCGCGGCGACTCGCCACTCGCTCGTTGCGGACCTCCCGGCGCCTGTTCCTGGCCGAAGGTCCGCAGGCGGTACGCGAGGCGGCCGCCCACCGGGCCGGCATCGCCGAGCTCTACTACACGGCGGCGGCGGCCGACCGGCATCCGGACATCGTCGAGGCCGCACACGCGGCCGGCGCGACCATGCTGCCGACCACTGACGAAGTCGTCGCGTCTCTCAGCGACACCGTGCATCCTCAGGGCATGGTGGCCGTCTGTAGGTATCTCGACACCGACCTGTCCGACGCCTTAACGCCGTCCGCGCGGCTAATAGTGCTGCTCGCACAGGTACGCGACCCCGGGAACGTCGGCTCGGTCATCCGCGCCGCCGACGCGGCCGGAGCGGACGCCGTGCTCGTCAGCGCCGAATCAGTGGACGTGTACAACGCCAAGGCGGTGCGGGCCTCGGTCGGCTCGCTGTTCCACCTGCCCGTCGTCGTCGGCATCCCGGTCGAAGCGGCCGTGGAGCGATCGCGCGCCGCCGGACTCAGGGTCCTGGCCGCCGACGGTACCGGCCCGCTCGACCTCGACGACGAAGCCGACTCCGGAGCCCTGGCCGCCCCCACCTGTTGGCTGTTCGGCAACGAGGCGTGGGGACTTCCAGAGGACCTGCGTGCACTTGCAGACGCCGTCGTCCGCGTCCCGATCCACGGCCGAGCCGAGAGTCTGAACCTGTCCACGGCAGCGGCCGTGTGTCTGTACGCGTCCGCAAGGGCGCAGCGCACGAAGTAACGCAACCGATCTGACAGAGCGTAAGTCATCCTATAAGCCGCTTGTCGCTTCCGGTTTCGCGATGCACGATGCGGACGCCGGGTGCGTTTGCATACGCAGGCGCATAGACGTCGCATCGGCTTTGACTCTGGCGGAAACGGCGCGCGAACGGCAATGATGGCGACCTGGCCTCCGAAACGGCGCAGGCGGGTCGCCGACCCGCGGCACCGGGCGGCGGGCAATTTAGACGGCGGCCGACGTTCCTCATACGGAGCGAGCCGGTCCATCCGTGAAAGGGGCGCGGAATGCT
This sequence comes from Actinocrinis sp., assembly GCA_050725375.1. Lineage (GTDB taxonomy): Bacteria > Actinomycetota > Actinomycetes > Streptomycetales > Catenulisporaceae > Actinocrinis. Next base: position 4,490 of record JBOHCW010000106.1, read on the forward strand.
GGACGCACCGAGCGCGGTCGATCAGAGGGCCGGTACCGCCACGGCGTCCGGACCCGGCGCCGATGACGGGCGCCGAGAGGGGTATGACTCCCGATACGGCGTCAATACAGACAGTTGCGACGCGACCGACAGCTACTCGACGACGTCCGCCCGCCCCCGTACGAACGTAGGGTCTGTGTCTTCCGAGCCCGTGTCCTCGAAGCCCTCCGACGCCGGGTCCATCGGCTACGACGATCTGCCGGACGGCGTCGTCGTCGCCGACGGCCACGGCCGCGTCATCGTGTTCAACCGCGCCGCGGCGCGCATCACCGGGACCGACGCCGCGTCGGCGCTCGGCTCCGACCTGGCCGAGGCGCTGCCGCTGGAGGACCTCGAAGGGCGCAACTGGTGGCGCTGCACCGACCCGTACGGCGGCTTGTCCATCCGCTCCGGCCAGCCCGAGTCGCAGCTGCTGCTGCCCGACGGCCGCGACGTGCTGGTCACCGCACGGTTCGTCCGCGAAGGACGCACCGTGCACCGCGTCGTCGTCGGCCTGCGCGACACCTCCGCGCGCGCGCGGGCCGAGCGCCGCCACGCCGACCTGATCGCCACGGTCGCGCACGAGCTGCGCTCGCCGCTGACCAGCGTCAAGGGCTTCACCGCCACCCTGTTGGCGAAGTGGGAGCGCTTCACCGACGACCAGCGCAAGCTGATGCTGGAGACCGTCGACGCCGACGCGGACCGCGTTACCCGCCTGATCGCCGAACTGCTCGACATCGCGCGCATCGACTCCGGGAGGCTGCAACTGGCCCGGTGCCCGGTCGACGTCGAGGAACTGGTGCGGGACCAGATCGCCGGCATGGTGGCCGCGGGACAGCCCGACGACCGGTTCGCCGTCACCGCGCACCCCACCGATCCGGCGTTCGCCGATCCGGACAAGCTGCGCCAGGTGCTCGCCAACCTGCTGGAGAACGCGGTACGCCACGGCGACGGACGCGTCAGCATCACCGTCGAGCCGGTCGAACCCCCGGCCGACGCACCCGAGGCGCCCCGCATGGTGTCAGTCACCGTCGACGACGAAGGGCAAGGCATCCCGCCTGAGATGCTCGGACGCGTCTTTACGCGCTTCTGGCGCGGCAACCGGCGCGGTGGCACCGGACTCGGCCTGTACATCGTCAAGGGCATCATCGAGGCGCACGGCGGCACCATCTCGGTGGGCGCCGCGGACTCCGGCGGCGCGCGGTTCCGCCTCACCCTGCCGGTCGCGGACACTTCGTACGGGTCCTGACCCGGCCTCGGGCCGAGCGGTTATCCACAGGCTGGACAGGTCGCGGACGATTCGACGGCGCGGCCGCTCTAAGCTTGCCTTGCGCATCATCCCGATCGAGCGCGCCCGCGCGGCGCTGTGGAGCGGAAGTAGAGCAACCGGATGTCTGCACCGAACAAGGCCTTCGACCCGGTGGAGGTCGAGGCGCTCAAGCCCGGCGAGGTGGAGCGGTCCCGCGACGAGGCGTTGGCCGCGTTCGCCGCCGCCGGCGATCTCGCCGCGCTGCACGAGGCCAAGATCGCCCACGCCGGTGACCGCTCGCCGCTCGCGCTGGCCAACCGGGAGATCGGCGCGCTGCCGCCGGCCGCC
>JBOHCW010000107.1:0-3464 GCA_050725375.1 Actinocrinis sp.
GTGGCTATCAATGCAGATCAGAACCCTGGCGGCCAACCACAAAAGGGGCCTGTCCCGACCTGCGAAGCGCGCGAGTCAGCACCCGACGTAGCCGCCGGGACCGCGTCATAGGAAACCACTTGGCAAGCCACGCACACCCTGCTCGACCCGCGAGACCGGTGGAGGTGGGAGCGAAAAATGATCTGCGCAGATTCGCGGAGTCGCGCGAGGCTGCGTCGCACCTGAGGCCGGTGCCGGCAGACCGCCGCCCACAGCCCGCCGAGGGCACACGCGAGAGATAAGATCATTTACTCGCCGCATCCGCGTTACACACCGGCCATATGCGCAGGCGGAGAGCTTGATCAGCCGTCTGCGAGGCAGCCCGAGGCGCCTCCAGCGCCGTCGCACGACACGGACAGCACCTTGACGGGCCGATTGTTAGCGCTAATAATCTCCCTTCGCGAGCCCCAACCGACAACCCTCTGAGACGCAAGTGATCGCCATGGTGGAACTGCGGCAACAGTGCCGCCGGTGTCTGCAGCCCTCACGGTTTCGATGTCCCGGCGGCCGGCTGCCAGCGCGGCGGCGCGCCCGGGGTGTAGCCGACGTGCACAGGTTGACCTTCGGGTAGAGCCCGTCGAACGCAGTGGTTATCGCGTCCCATCCGGGCGCCACGAACTGCTGCTCATTGTCCGGAGAGCGACGATTCTAGGCAGACATACGCAGGTCGGCCACGAGGTCGACCGGCTCGTGCGCCGCACACTCCCCCACGGGGAAGCGGCCAGAACGGAGCGCAGCTAGCCGAGCGATTCGGCGCCGGACCTACCATCCGACGCGCGTGTGCACGCGTCGGACGCGGCGGGTTCGGCTCGGCGCGTCGCCGCCGTTGGACGGCCGGGCGGGTTCCACCACCGCGTCGGGGCCGGGGAACACCAGGCGGGTACGTCCGTCCGCGAACTCCACCACGTACGGCGGGGCACCGTTCGCCCCGCGGATCTCGAGGATCCGGCCGCTCCGGACGGGAGCTCCGGCGTGGTTGGCGCGGATGTGCAGCTTGTCGCCGACTGTTGCGTGCATGGCAGCCGCCTTTCAGGAGGTGAGAGAGCCGATTACCATTCCAGCGCACACTCGCGGCGGGCGAACCGGCCGAAGGTCCCGAGACTGTGTCCCATGCGTCGGCAAACTGCGCCATGACGTACTGGCGCCGGGTCTTGCGGGTCGGCGTCAACTGATCTCCGACGGTGATTTCGGCCAGTTGGCCTGCTTCTCGTCCTATCCAGGCGACTGCGCCCCCGCCGCGTCCAGATCGACCGACAGAGCACACACGCCGTCGTGCCAGGAGCGCCGGGGATCGATGCCGAGGGCCGCGATCAACGAGAACAGCGGCTGGTTGTCGCCGTGCACCGAGGCTGTCAGCCGGTGGATCAGCGTGCCGCGCTCGGGCGGGGTCATCCCGCGTCCGGGCGCGCACGCCGCGTTCGCCAGTACCCGCCCGGGGCGACGCGGTGTGCAGTGGAAGCGCCGATAGACGCTCTCCTCGCTATGGCACGTTGCGGGCGCGGTCATCGACGCGGCTTCCCTGCCACGGGCCTGCGTTGTCGTGCCGTTCCGAAGGGCCCCTGTTCGTGGACGCCGCCTGCGCGCACACTCGAAGAGACGAGAAGTCTCAGCGAGAGGCCTGGATTGTCATGACCGCCAAGGCGCGTACGCGCTTCTCCACGGACCGGCAGCTCACGGTCCGGATGCTTGCCACCGTGTTCCTGCTCGGGCTCCTGTACGCCGCGTTCGCCGCCGCGCTGTTCGCGATACTCGGCGCCTGGCTTCCGGTGCTGCTGGTGGCCGCGGCGCTGCTGTTCGCGCAGTACTGGTTCTCCGACAAGGTGGCGCTGTTCGCGATGCGCGGCCGGCTGGTCACCCCGGCGCAGCAGCCGCGCCTGCACGCGGTGGTGGACCGGCTGTGCGCGGCGGCCGACATGGCCAAGCCCGGCGTCGCGCTCGCCGACACGGAACTGCCCAACGCCTTCGCCACCGGACGCGACCCGAACCACGCCGTGCTGTGCGTGACCACCGGTCTGATCCGGCGGCTGGACGAGGAAGAACTCGAGGCGGTGCTGGCGCACGAGCTTTCGCACATCGCGCACCGCGACGTGGCGGTGATCACGGTCGCCTCGTTCCTGGGCGTACTGGCCGGGCTGCTGGTGCGCCTGACGTTCTACGGCACGCTGTTCGGCGGGCGCGGAAGGCAGACCAACCCCGCGTTCCTCGCCGCGCTCGTGGGGCTGATGCTGGTCTCGGCGGCGGTGTACTCGATCAGCTTCCTGCTGATCAGGACCCTGTCGAGATACCGCGAACTGGCCGCGGACCGCGGGGGCGCGATGCTCACCGGCCGCCCCTCGGCCCTCGCCGCCGCACTGACCAAGCTGGCCGGCGAGAGCGCCCGCATCCCGACCAGGGACCTGCGCACCGCCCGGGCCTTCAACGCCTTCTTCATCACCCCGGTGGCCGGGCCGCGCTCGCGGCTGTCCGGGCTGCTGTCCACTCACCCGAGCCTGGAGCTGCGGCTGAGCAAGCTCGCGGACCTCTCGACCGAACTGGGGCAGGTCCGCTGAATCCGGCGAAGATCGCGGTACTCGAAGACAGTGAGTGCTGACGGACGGGACGAGTGGCCCTGTCCGCGCCGAAGCCGCGCAGCGAACCTGGCTCCAGAGGTCGCGGCCCGCCGCACGGCGACGCGATCGCGCTCGGGCGCGGCGGCACCGGCCGCACGCCGAGTGTCCGGCAGCGAAGGGAGTGGTCATCGATGCCGTACTGGCATGACAACGGCTGGATGAGCGGCTGGGGTTACCTGCTCATGACGATCGGCATGATCGTGTTCTGGGGTGTACTGATCTGCGCGGCGGTGGTCCTGTTCCGTCACTTCCCGCGCAACGGACAGCGGCATCCCGCGGCGGCCGGCGGCTCGCCGGCTGCGCGACACGAGCAGTCCCCCGAGCAGATCCTGGCCCTACGCTACGCGCGCGGCGAGATCGACGAGAACGAATACGCCACGCGACTTGCCACTCTGCGCGGCTCGGCGCGCACATGAACACCGCGAACGCGCGACGGCCCCCACGGGAATGGAACCACGTGTCTGCGGTCGGTTCGGGCTCGCAGTCGGTCACGCCCGCCAGCGGCGGTCGATCAACCGCCGTTGCTTGACGGCCGAGCCGAACTCCGGCGGCGACGTCCAACACGACTGATGTCTGCCCAGCGACTGAGGCGCCGCACAGTCGGAGTCTCATCTGGACCGGCCGAGTTGCTCGCGAGGGGGGCGATGGTCCATCGCCCGAAGGGACATTCGACCCTGCCCGCCCGCACCCGGTACCCGGATGATCGTTGACGGCCGCATATCGGTGGACGCCGGCTTTCGACGCGAGTCTCGGATCGGGGACCCGCACGCTCTTGGCCGCGCGACCGGCAGCAGGAAGGAAGTGAGTCATGGCGTC
>JBOHCW010000108.1:0-14985 GCA_050725375.1 Actinocrinis sp.
CGCGTGCACGCCATCGCGTCGCAGCACATCTGTAAGCAGCGCGAGCGCCTGAACGTAGCCGGCCGTGATAATGATCTGCTCGGGATCGGCCAGCACGCCGCGTGTGCGCCCTAGGTAGTCGGCGAGTGCGGAACGCAGCTCGATGCGTCCGCGCGGATCGCCATATCCGTACACGTCCATAGGTGCCGCGTTGAGCGCGCGCCGTACCGACCTCAGCCATGCCGCGACGGGAAACGTGCTCACGTCCGGTGTACCCGCCTGCAGGTTGTGCCGAGCGGCGACGAGGCGCGGACGCGACGGCTCGATCTCCGCGGGACGCCCCGCGAGGTCGGCGACCTCGGTGCCCGATCCGCGCCGGGCCACGAAGTAGCCCTCGGCGACGAGCTGGTCGTACGCCGCGCTGACCGTGCCGCGCGACAGTCCGAGCTCGACCGCGAGCATGCGCGTGGAGGGCAGCCGCGCGCCGGACGCCAGCCGTCCGGCCTGCACCGCGTCACGCAGCGCGTACTCAAGACCGGTACGGCGGCCGGTCGCCGGATCGAGGTCGAGGTGCAGGTCGACACCGGAAGTGGCCCAGGAATACGACACGGTAATGGACCTTAGCAGTGGTCCACCTGCCCCGTAAGGTCATGAACATGACGACGGAAACCGTGAACCAGAACCCCCAGACGACGAACACCGCACTGGTCGACAACGCTGCGGCCGAGCGCGTGGTCCCGCCGGTCCGCCTGGCCGTGGACGAGCTGGTCCCGCACCTGAACAAGGCGATGAACGCGCTCGAAGCCGCGTCGCGCAAGATCTCGCTGGAGGCGCCGCTGGTAGAGCTGGTGCGCCTGCGCGCGTCGCAGCTCAACGGCTGCGCTTATTGCGTGGACATGCACAGCGGCGACGCGCGTAAGGCCGGCGAGTCCGAGCAGCGGCTGTATGCGCTACCGGTATGGCGCGAGACGCCGTTCTTCACCGCGCGCGAGCGGGCCGCGCTGGAGCTGACCGAGGCGGCCACCCGGCTGACCGGCGGCGAGGTCTCCGACGAGGTCTTCGCCCGCGCGTCCGCCCAGTTCGGCGAGGTCGAGCTGGCCGAGCTGATCTGGACCATCACGGTGATCAACGCCTGGAACCGGCTCGGCGCCACCGCTCGCCCGTGGGCATTGGGCTGACCGCCCTTTGTGGGCGGACGAGCGCTACCGGACCCGGGTCAGCCGGTCGGTGATGTCGCGTTGCCGCTGGCCAGCCCGGCGCCCGGGGCATTGGTCGTACCGCTGACGCCGGACGGCGACGGGCTCGGGCTGTCCGGCGGCGCGCTCGGCGAGTTCACCGCGCTCGGCGACGAGGGCGGCGGCGGAGGCTCTGAAGTGGCCGTGGAAGCCGGCGGCGCAGGTGTCGTGCTCGACACCACAATGGGCGGCGGCTGCGTGGCCAGGGTTTTCGGCAGGGGGAAGGTCCCGGCCGCGTAGAGGTCCGTGACGTACACGTTCGCGCCGCAGTTAGCCGCCAACATGATGACTGAGGTCGGCGTGGTGCCTGTGGCCGCGTAGCCCAGGTAGTACTGACGCGCGGCCGCTACGGAGGTCGGGCTGGCACCGGACGTCGCGATGGACGTGCCGCAGTCGGTGGCGTCCCAGGCGAACTGGAACTGGAACGCGTCGCCGGTCTTGAGCACCATCGTGGTACCCCACGAGGTCACCGCCGGGAGCATCGGCGCCGCGGTGCGGTCCTCGCGCAGGATCTTGACGGACTGGGCCGCGGTTCCGGCCTGGTTGGCGACCGTCAGCACCGGCGGGCCGACCACGACGCACGGCTCCTGCGCGACAGCGTCGACGCTTCCGTACACGACACCGCCCTCGGTCGTGCCGATCGTGGTGCTGATGTTCAAGGACGACGTCGTGCACAGCGGCACCTTGGTCGCCGCGGCGGCCGAGGGCGTGGCCATGACGGGCGCGACCGGGCCGATCGCCAGACCCTCCTTGCCGGCGCTGCCGGTCGGCCACACCGTGTGGACGCCGTTGGTCGCCACCGACGGCTCAGACGAGCCGTCCGCTTGAGGCGCGCCGCCGGAGCTCGAACCGCCGAGACCGACCGCGCTGGTCAGCGTGGGCACGATGTCGAACCGGTCGCCGGTCGCCATGGTCACCGCTATGGCGAGGACCAGTACGCCGGCGCTGCCCGCGAGGGCGGTGCGGTTGCGCTGCCGGGTGCGCGCCCTGCGCTGGATGCGCGGCAGGCTGCCGGCCGGCGGACCCGACGCGCCGACGCGGGCGACGCTGCTGCGCAGCGCGTTGGCGAGGTTGGCCTCCGCGGGCGAGAGCGGTCCACGTTCGGGTTCGAGGTCCTCGACGCCGCCACTCGCGCCCGATGCCGCCGTGAGACGCAGTGCGGCGGCGAGGTTCTGCGCCGCGATGCTCGCGGCAGCCGAAGCCGACGCCGCGTCAGGCGCTTCGGATGCGGACCACTTCAGGTCACCGGCGGTCGCGAAGCCGCCGTCCCAGCCGTCATCACGCGCCGGTTCGGGACGCCTGTGCGCCCCGGGTCCGCCGGCCGGTTTATCCGCCCCCGAAAGATTCGCAGGCCCCCCGGCCGGGCGGCGCGATGGCCCGCCGAGAGGCGGGACGACGCCGTCCTTGCTCATCGATGCTCCTCCATGCGCACGCGCAGCGCCTCGATGCCGCGCGAGCCGTAAGCCTTGACCGAACCGATCGAGACGCCGAGCGCCTGAGCGACCTGGGCCTCCGTCAGGTCCGCGAAGTACCGCAGCACCAGCACCTCGCGCTGACGGCGCTGCAGGCCGCGTAACGCCTGGATCAGCGCGTCACGCTCCAAGGCGTCGTACGCGCCCTCCTCGGCGCTGGCCGCGTCAGGCAGCGGCTTGGGCGCCAGCCGCAGGCCGATCAGCCGGCGGCGCAGCGTCGAGCGCGAGAGGTTGACCACGGTCTGGCGCAGGTATGCCAGCAGCTTGTCGGGCTCCCTGACCCGGCCGCGCGCGGCGTGGACCCTGATGAACGCCTCCTGCACGACGTCCTCGCACGAGCCCAGGTCGTCGAGCAGCAGCGCGGCGAGGCGCAGCAGCGACGAGTAGTGGGTCTGATACGTGCGGGTCAGCAGGTCGGTCGTCACATCGACGTCAGTGGCCACCGCGCCCCCTGCGGCCGCGGTCGCCTCGCCCGAGTCCACGGTCTGGTTTGCGGGGTCCGGAGTCACCAGGTCCAAGACTGCCGTGTCCGACAGCGCCGAGTCCAGCGCCGCCGGATCGAAGACCGGCGCCGGCACCGGGCCGGCCGCCTCCAGGGTGACCGGCTCCAGACCGGCCATGCCGGAATACGGGGCGGCGCTCGCACGCCGGCCCGAAATGTCCAGGCTTCGCTCGGTCATGGTTGCTGTCACGGCTGTTAGACATCCGAACCCCCTTCAACGTTGTACCCCGTCCGGGTGGATCCGTGGACGGCGTACCGGGGGCTTTCACGTAGGCAGGATCCCAGAGCGGCGGCCCGCGCAGGGCCGTTCGGGGCAAATGACGCCCGGATAGGTGACAGCGCGAGCGCACCGCGTCCGAGGTCAGGGTGCCGCGAACTCCTTGGCGACCAGCTCCGCGATCTGCGCGGTGTTCAGCGCGGCGCCCTTGCGCAGGTTGTCACCGCATACGAACAGCTCGATCTCGTTGGGGTCGTCGAGGCCGGCGCGGATGCGCCCGACCCACGTCGGGTCGGTGCCCACCACGTCGTTCGGGGTGGGGAACTCGCCGTTCGCCGGATCGTCGCACAGCACTATCCCCGGGGCGTCGCGCAGCGTCGCGTGGGCCTGCTCGACCGTGATCTCGCGCTCGAACGAGGCGTGCACGGCCAGCGAGTGCGCGGTGATCACCGGGACCCGCACGCAGGTGGCCGAGACCTTCAGCTTCGGCAGCCCGAGGATCTTGCGCGACTCGTTACGCACCTTCAGCTCCTCGGACGACCAGCCGCCGTCCTTGAGCGAACCGGCCCACGGCACCACGTTCAGCGCCAGCGGCGCCGGGAACGGGCCCAGGTCGCCGACCGCGCGGCGCAGGTCGCCGGGCTGCGAGCCGAGCGAGGGCGAGGCGGCCACCTTGCCGAGCTGGTCGCGCAGCGTGTCGATGCCGGCCTGCCCGGCGCCCGAGGCGGCCTGGTACGACGCGACGATCAGGCGGGTCAGGCCGAACTCGGCGTGCAGCGCGCCCATCGCGACGATCATCGACAGGGTGGTGCAGTTCGGGTTGGCGATGATCCCGCGCGGCCGGTTGCGCACCTGGCCGGGGTTGACCTCCGGCACCACCAGCGGCACGTCCGGGTCCATCCGGAACGCGCCGGAGTTGTCGACCACGACGACGCCCTTGGCCGCGGCGACCGGGCCCCAATGCGCGGAGACCGCGTCGGGTACGTCGAACATCGCGACGTCCACGCCGTCGAAGGCCGCTTCGCTCAGGGCCACCACCTCGACCTGTTCGCCGCGCACGGCCAGCCGCTTGCCGGCCGAGCGGGCGGAGGCGATCAGCCGGATCTCGCCCCAGACGTTCTGCCGGGTGGACAGCAGGTCGAGCATGACCGAGCCGACCGCGCCGGTCGCGCCGACCACCGCGAGAGTGGGCAGCTTGACGGCGTACGGGTTCGTCGCGTGGTTCGCCGCCCCGTGGTTCGCGCCACGGTTCACCGCGCCGTCGTTCATCGTCCGGTCCCTCCATACACCACGGCCTCGCCGTCGGTATCCAGGTCGAAGGCGGTGTGGATGGCCTGCACCGCGGGCTTGACCGCGTCGGCGCGGCAGACCACCGAGATGCGGATCTCGCTGGTGGAGATCATCTCGGCGTTGACCCCGGCCTCGGACAGCGCCTCGAAGAAGACCGCGGTGATGCCCGGGTGGCTCTTCATGCCGGCGCCGATCAGCGAGACCTTGGCGACCTGGTCGTCGTAGGCCAGCGAGTCGAAACCGATCAGCGGCTTGACCTTGGTCAGCGCCGCGACGGCCTTGGCCCCGTCGCTCTTGGGCAGGGTGAAGGAGATGTCGGTCAGGCCGGTGGCGGCGGCGGAGACGTTCTGCACCACCATGTCGATGTTGATCTCCGCGTCGGCCACGGTGCGGAAGATCCGGGCGGCCTCGCCCGGCTTGTCCGGGACCCCCACCACGGTGATCTTCGCCTCGCTGGTGTCGTGCGCGACCCCGGCGATGATCGCCTGTTCCATCTCGGTCCCTTCCAGGCTGTTGCGGATCCAGGTGCCCTCCAGCGCGGAGAAGGAGGAGCGCACGTGGATGGGTACGTCGAAGCGGCGGGCGTACTCGACGCAGCGCAGGTGCAGGATCTTCGCGCCGCTGGCGGCCAGTTCGAGCATCTCCTCGTAACGCACCGCGTTCTGCTTACGCGCGGTCGGCACAAGGCGCGGGTCGGCGGTGTACACGCCGTCCACGTCCGTGTAGATCTCACAGACTTCCGCGTCGAGGGCGGCGGCCAGTGCCACCGCCGTCGTGTCCGAGCCGCCGCGGCCGAGGGTGGTGATGTCCTTCGTGTCCTGCGACACACCCTGGAATCCGGCCACGATCGCGATGGCGCCCTCGTCGAGGGCGGAGCGGATCCGGCCGGGGGTCACATCGATGATCCGGGCCCTGTTGTGCACCCGGTCGGTGATCACGCCGGCCTGGCTGCCGGTGAACGAGCGGGCCTCGTAGCCGAGGGTGCCGATCGCCATGGCCAGCAGCGCCATGGAGATGCGCTCGCCGGCGGTGAGCAGCATGTCCAGCTCGCGGCCCTCGGGCAGCGGGGCGACGGACTGGGCCAGGTCGATCAGCTCGTCCGTGGTGTCGCCCAGCGCGGACACCACGACGACGACCTCGTTGCCGGCCCGTTTAGTGTCGATGATGCGCTTTGCCACGCGTTTGATGCAGTCTGCGTCGGCTACGGAGGAGCCACCGTACTTCTGCACGACAAGGCCCACGTTGCGCTCCTGGGTCGGTTATCAGCTCAATCGCCGCCCAGTGTACCTAGCGCCTGTGAACCCCCTACGAAGTTTCACATCCCGAGACGGCGTCTCAATTTCGCGGGACGGCGCCTTAAGAGGGCGTCGGGCGCGCCTTCGGCTGCTTACCGCGGCGGCTAGTCGCGCAAACGCGAGTGCGCGACGATCGACTGGAGCGCGCGCATCGCCGCCGACGCGGCCGGTCCCCAGTCGGTCAAGTACGAGAACTGCCACCACCAGAGCGCTTCCAGGGTGCGTCCGGCCCGGTGGTGGATCAGTCCGTGGGCCAGCGCCGCGACGGTGGAGGCGACGTCGTCGGAGATGTGCCGGCTCTCCACCTCGGGCTGGGTGGAGAGCGGGTCGAACACCTCGCGGTAGTTGTCGCAGGGTTCGAGCAGCTCGGCCAGCTTCTCGCGCAGCTCGTCCAGGTCCGGGTCGGGGCCGGGGTCCTCCTCGAAGCGCTCCTCGGGCACCACGTCCTGCACGGCGCCGAGCCGGCCGCCGGCCAGCAGCAGCTGGGAGACTTCGAGCAGCAGCATCGGCACCGCGGAGTCCGGCGCGTCGCCGCGGGCCACCGCCCGCACCGCCACCAGGAACGACTCGATCTGGTCGGCGATCTGGTCGGCGAACTCGGACAGTTCGGCGGCGCTGTCGAGCACCTCCGGGAGCGGCGCGGCGGGCGCCGGCGGGGGCGCGGCCGCGGACGGCGAGCGGTCAGACATCGATTGATCTTCTCCCTTCGAAGGCCCGGCCGAGGGTGACCTCGTCGGCGTATTCCAGGTCACCGCCGACCGGCAGGCCCGAGGCGAGCCGGGTGATGCGCAGCGAGCCGTCGACCGTCAGCGGCTTGACCAGCCGGGCGAGGTAGGTGGCCGTGGCCTCCCCCTCCAGGTTGGGGTCGGTGGCCAGGATCAGCTCGCCGACGGCGCCGTCCGCGAGCCGGGCCATCAGCTCCCGGATGCGCAGGTCGTCCGGGCCGACCCCGTCGATCGGCGAGATGGCGCCGCCGAGCACGTGGTAGCGGCCGCGGAACTCGCGGGTGCGCTCGACCGCGACCACGTCCTTGGGCTCCTCGACCACGCACAGCACGGTCGGGTCGCGGCGCGGGTCGAGGCAGATCTTGCAGCGCTCGGCGGAGGCGACGTTGCCGCACAGGTCACAGAAGCGCACCGTCTCCTTGACCCGCACGAGCACCTCGGCCAGCCGGCGCACGTCGGCGGGGTCGGACTGCAGCACGTGGAACGCGATGCGCTGGGCGCTCTTGGGGCCGATGTTGGGCAGCCGGCCGAGCTCGTCGATCAGATCCTGGACGACGCCCTCATACACAGCGTGCACCGCCCCCGCGCCGCCGGTTATCCGCTCTCGTGCTGCTGCTCATCCGTCGACTCGTGTCCGATCCGGTCCGTGCCCGATGCCTGTGTGCGGCGCTGACGCCGCGTTTCAAGCGATGCCGTTCAAGCCGTGCTGTTCAAGCGGTCGTGCTGGTCCTGCTGCATTTGCGCCCCGTCCAAACTCCAGCCTGCCAGGAACCGCCGACAACCGGGAATCCGCTCCCTGGTCACGGCGATCCGCGAGCGCGCCGGCGGCCGGCTAGAAGCCCGGCAGGCCGCCGCCCGGGCCGAGGCCGCCGAGCGCGCCGAGCGGCCCGATCTTGTCCTTCTGCAGCCGCTCGGCCTCCTCGTTGGCGGAGTGGATCGCGGCGATGACCAGGTCGGCAAGGGTCTCGGTGTCCTGCGGGTCCACCGCGTCCGGGGAGATCTTGAGGTCGACCAGTTCGCCGAGCCCGGTGACCGTGGCGGTGACCAGGCCGCCGCCGGCGCTGCCGGTGACCTTCTGCTCGCCCAGCGCCTGCTGCGCCTCCTCCATCTGCCGCTGCATCTGCTGCGCCTGCTGGAGCAGCGATCCCATGTCGAACCCGTCCGGAAACACCTTGGGCTCCTGTCCGCTTGGAGGCGATGGCGCCGAGATTGTTCGGTGCCCTTGGGAACGAGCGTATGCGTTTAGGGGGTCGCCGGGGCGGCGGCGCGAAGTCCGTCCCGCGAACGCGTGGTTCGCGACGCCAAGCCGCCGGGCCGCCGAAGCAGCCCGGCCAAAGCCGCTCAACGGCCGCCGAACCGTTCAGCGTCGCTCAGTCCGCGTCGGAGGCCTCTTCCAGTACCGTGGCGCCCAGCTCGCGGACCAGCAGGTCTTGCGCGGTCGGACCGGCGTCGTCGACGTCTTCGTCGTCCTCCCCGGGCTGGTCCTCTTCCGGCGGCGTGCCCGGCTGCGCGAACGGCGGCGGCGCGCCGTGCCCCGAGGCCGCCGCGAAACTTGGCGCGCTCATGCCAGCGCCCGGCCGGGCCGCCGCGCCGCCCGCACCGGAATCCGAGCCAGCAGACCCCTGCGACGCCGGCTGGGCCGCCGCGGCACCGCCGCCACTCGTACCAGAGCCCTGTCCCGCCGCCGCGCTGTTCGCCGAAGCGGCCGCGGGCGCCGGTGTCGCCGGGGCCGTCGCGGCAGGTTGCGGCATCCCGTTCGGCGGCCCGTTCGACGGCACCGAGGCCGGCCCGTTGCCCGCCGACGGGTCCACGATCGCGTCGATCTTCCAGTCCACCCCGGTGACCTCGCGCAACACCTCGCGCAGGATGTCCTCGCGGTTGGTACCGGCGAACGCGTCGCGCAGCCCGGAGTTGTTGAAGCCGAGTTGCAGCAACCGGCCCTCAACACCGACGACGTGCACGCCCTGAAGCCTCGCCCAGGCAACCCTGCTGCGCCGGGCCACCGCCTCGACGATCTGCGGCCAGATCTGGCGCACCGCGGCCGGATCGGCTATCCCGCCGCTACTGCTTCCCCCGCCGCCACCGCTCGGGCCACTCGCGGCCGTGGCAGCATTCTGAGACGCTGCGGGCGACCCCGAACCAGTCCCCTGAGGCCCCTCGGCCGGTACCGTCCCGGTCCCGGCAGCCGTCTGCCGACGCCACGGCGGCGTCACCGTCGCCTCAGCCGCGGCAGGCGTCTGCTGCCGCGCCGGCACGCGCGTGACCCCGGCCGAGTCGGCAGAACCCTGCGGCGCCTCGCCGGACTCGCCGCCCACCTCCGCCATCGGCGGCGGCGTCGAGGCCGCCCGCGACACGGCGGGAGCCCCGCCTCCGCCAGGCACCCCGGCGTTCGACATGTCGCTGAACACGCTCACCGCGCCGGTTCCGCCGCGTTCGAGCCGGTCCAGCCGTGCCGCGACGCCGCGCACCGAGTCCTCGGCGTTCGGCAACAGCACCCGTGCGCAGACCAGTTCCAACAGCAGCCGGGGCGCGGTCGCCCCACGCATCTCCAGCAGCCCCGCGTTGACCAGGTCGGCCGCGCGCGACAGCTCCGCCGGGCCGAACGCGGTGACCTGTTCGCGCATCCGGGCCAGCTGGTCGCCGGGCACTGAGATCAGGCCCTTGTCGGCCGCGTCCGGGACCGCCGAGAGGATCACCAGGTCACGCAGCCGCTCCAGCAGGTCGGCCAGGAAGCGGCGCGGCTCGTGTCCGCCCTCGACGACGTGGTCCACCGCGGCGAACGCGGCCGCCCCGTCCCGTGCGGCGAAAGCGGAGACCGCTTCGTCCAGTAGCGCCGCGTCCGTATAGCCGAGCAGTCCGACTGCCATCGGGTACGTCACGCCGTCGTCCGTAGCGCCGGCGAGCAACTGGTCGAGTACGGACATCGAGTCACGCACCGACCCCGCACCCGCGCGCACCACCAAAGGCAGCACGTCCGGGTCGATCTTGACGCCTTCGCTCTCGCAGACCTGCGCGAGGTAGTCGCGCAGCACACCGGGCGCCACCAGCCGGAACGGATAGTGGTGGGTGCGCGAGCGGATGGTCCCGATGACCTTCTCCGGCTCGGTGGTCGCGAAGATGAACTTCAGGTGCGGCGGCGGCTCCTCGACCACCTTCAGCAGCGCGTTGAAGCCGGCCGGCGAGACCATGTGCGCCTCGTCGAGGATGTAGATCTTGTACCGCGCGGACACCGGCGCGAAGAACGCCCGCTCGCGCAGATCACGCGCGTCGTCCACGCCGCCGTGCGAAGCCGCGTCGATCTCGATCACGTCGATCGACCCCGGCCCGCCCCGGGCCAGGTCGGTGCACGACTTGCACACCCCGCAAGGCGTCGGTGTCGGCCCCTGCTCGCAGTTCAGGCAGCGAGCCAGGATTCGCGCGCTGGTGGTCTTCCCACATCCGCGCGGCCTGCTGAACAGGTAAGCGTGGTTCACCCGCTGGTTGCGCAACGCCCGTTGAAGGGGTTCGGTCACGTGCTCCTGCCCGATGACCTCGTCGAAGGTCTCGGGTCGATAGCGGCGGTACAGAGCGAGTGACACGGCTCCGAGCCTAGCCGCTCCCACCCACAGCGGCGGCCGACTCCGCCACGCCTGTGGATAACTCCGAACCGGAGCGAACACGGAAAATTCGAAGGGGAAGGAGGACGAAGGCGGGACGCTAAAGACCCCTCGCGCACCCGCCAGAGCCTGCTTACCCTTGCTGCCTTCCGGCCCTGGGGGGGTTCAGCGGGGTGACGCCACACGAGGGGTCCGCAAAGAAGGATAACCCATGCGGCACGCGGCCGACGCCCACCCGAACGCGCTCCCGACACGCACACGAAGCCGCGCGAAAGGGGTGGCGAAGCACCCGCGTCAGTCCGGTAAGCTTGCCGACGGAGGATTCGCCTAGTGGCCTAGGGCGCACGCTTGGAAAGCGTGTTGGGGGCAACCCCTCACGAGTTCAAATCTCGTATCCTCCGCCAGCCGAAGTCCCCGGCCGTGATCTACGGTCGGGGACTTTCGCTTGTAAGGGTTATTCGGCACCGGGTGAGGTGTCCGGATCCGGGGGACGCAGCGCCCACGCCAGGACGGCCTCGCGGACCGGGTCGGGGAGCATGAGGACTTGCGGCTCGGCCTCGACCCAGCCGGGTTCCTTGGTGCGTTTGGCCCGGGCCACCGCGTCTCGGTCGATCGGGATGTCCATGTCCAGGCCGGCACCGTGCTCGCCGCGGACCGTGAGCCAGTACAGGTGGTCCTCGCCGTTCTCGCGCAGGCGGAAGGCGATCTCGATCGCCATGCGCTCGCGGTCGAGGGTGGCGACGCACTCGTCCAGGCGGTCGTTGAGCATCCGCATCCAGCTGTCGGCTTCGGCGCTCGCGCCGGGCAGTACCTTGCCGCGGGACAGCTCGACCACCAGGCCGGACGGGATGCTGGACGGGCGCTCGGCAGTCATGGTCGGGAGTTTTCCAGGCGCTCAGGTACAGCACCAGCGCTTTACGGGTCAGCGGCGGCGGTTGCCGAAGAGTCCGCGCACCAGCTCCTTACCCACGTTCATGGCGATCTTCTGGGTGGCCTTGTTGGTGAGGATCGCTTCGAGGGCTGACTGCTCGTGCTGCGGCCGTTGCGTACGCGCGCGCGAAGGAGCTGACCCTGTCTCAGGTGCGGTGCCGGGTGTCGGCGCGGGCTGGTTCTGCTGGTTCTGCTGCGCTTGGGCTTGGGCTGTGGCTTCCTGGCCGGCCATGCGGCGGCCGAGCATTTCGTAGGCCGAGTCGCGGTCCACAGCCTGTGCATAACGCGGGTTGAGGGGCGAGGCGGTGACGGCGGCGGCCATGGCCTGGTCGTCCATCGGGGCCATCCGGGACTCGGGGGCGCGTAGGCGGGTCCAGGCGACGGGGGTGGGCGCGCCGGTTTCGGACATGACGGTGACGACCGCTTCGCCGATGCCGAGGGTGGTGAGGACCTGGGCCAAGTCGTAGTGCGATCTGGGGAAGGTGCTCACGGTCGCCCTGAGGGCCTTCGCGTCATCGGGGGTGAACGCGCGTAGGGCGTGCTGGATCCGATTCGCCAGCTGGGCCAAGACGTCTGACGGGACGTCTTTGGGCGTCTGCGTTACGAAGAACACGCCGACGCCCTTGGAGCGGATAAGGCGCACGGTCTGCGTTACCGAGTCGAGGAACGCTCTCGTCGCACCGTTGAACAGGAGGTGTGCCTCGTCAAAGAAGAACACCAGCTTCGGCTTGTCCACGTCGCCGACC
The DNA here is from genome assembly GCA_050725375.1 of Actinocrinis sp. GTDB lineage: Bacteria > Actinomycetota > Actinomycetes > Streptomycetales > Catenulisporaceae > Actinocrinis. Next base: position 11,988 of record JBOHCW010000108.1, read on the forward strand.
TCGGGCAGCGTCTCGAACAGCTCCGCCAGCAGCCACATGAGGAAGGTGGAGAACAGCTCGGGGCGGTCCTGGACCGCGGGCAGTTCGAGGACGGAGATGACGCCGCGGCCGTCCGGCGCCGTACGCAGGACGTCCTTGACGTCGAACTCGGGCTCGCCGAAGAACTGCTCGGCGCCCTTGGCCGCGAAGGCGGTCAGCTCTCTGAGGATGACGCCGGCGGTGGCTGCGGACACGCCGCCGATGTCCTTGAGTTCGCCCTTGCCCTCGTCGGAGGTGAGGTACTGGACGACCGCACGCAGGTCCTTCAGGTCCAGCAGCGGCAGGCTCTTCGTGTCCGCGTAGTGGAAGACGAGTTCGAGGCTGGACTCCTGGGTCTCGTTGAGGCCGAGCACCTTTGCCAGCAGATTTGGGCCGAACGAGGTAACTGTGGCGCGGATCGGGGTGCCATTCCCCGCTCCGCCCAGGGACAGGAACTCGACCGGGAACGCGGTGGCGCTCCACGTTTGGCCTAAGGCGGCGGTGCGTTTGAGGACCTTGTCACTCGACTCGCCCGCCGCGCCGAGGCCGGACAGGTCGCCCTTCACGTCGGCCAGGAAGACGGGCACGCCCGCGGCGGACAGCTGCTCGGCCAGGCCCTGAAGCGACTTGGTCTTGCCCGTTCCGGTCGCGCCCGCGACCAGGCCGTGCCGGTTGAGCATGGCCAACGGGATGCGGATCTGCGTGTTCGCGTGCGGCTGGCCGTCGACCATCAGGGCGCCGAGTTGCAGGGCCGGCGCGTCGAAGGTGTAAGCGGCGGCGATGGCGGCGGCGTCGGATGATGCGGCGTCAGAACCGGGTTCGGGCGGGGGCGGTGGGGTCATCGGCGGCCAATCCTCCGTTCCTGCGGCCACGGCCGGCGGCCGGTCCCGTGGGCCGTCCGGGGTCGGCAGACCGCGTCTTTTCGGTCAGCAGACCACGAATCAGTCGGCTCGGCGACTCGTCGGGCACGGTCTGCCGCGTGTACCCGGAGTGGAGGGCAGGCAACCGGTAGGCTATTTGGGTGATCTTCAAACGGATTGGGGACGGACGCCCGTATCCCGACCACGGACACTCGTCACGGGGATGGGCGCAGGTGGCGCCTCGGCAGGTCCGGCTGGACCAGCTGGTCACGACCAGGCGCCAGCTCGACCTGGACGCGCTGCTGTCCGAGGACTCGACCTTCTATGGCGACCTGTTCGCGCACGTGGTGAAGTGGCGCGGCGAGCTGTTCCTGGAAGACGGCCTGCACCGGGCGGTGCGCGCCGCGTTGCAGCAGCGGAATGTACTCCATGCGCGGGTACTCGACCTCGATTGACGAATACCTCACGTAGTCGCTCGGGTACGTTCCGGACATGGACCTGACGCCTTCTCAGCCCCCCGCGCCGGACGGCGTACCCGCCGACGGCGAGCAGCCGGAACTTCAGCCGCATCCGCAACAGGCGGATCAGCCGTCTCAGGAACACCTGGAGCAGCGGGAACACCCGCGATCACAGCCGCCACGACAGGATCAAGAGCCGCACGATCAAGAGCCTCACAGACTCGCGGCAGAAGGTCTGGCGGCACCGGGACGAGCGCAGGGTCTGGAGCCGCCGGCCCAACCGCACACGGAGGAGCAGCAGACGCGGCTGCCGAGTTCCACCGGCGTCACACGGACCGGCAAGGAGATCGGCGGGAAGAAGTTCCGCGTCGGCGCCGGGGACGAGTACGTGCCGTTCCGCAGCCGCACGAAGCGCCGCCGCCGCATGATCACGGCCGGCGTGGTCGCGGTCGTGCTGATCGGCGCGGGGGCGTACGGAGTGGTGTCGCTGGTGGGATCGCCTTCGGCTGAGGCAAACGCTGCGAGCGGCTGTCCCGCCCCCGGCACGAGCAGCAACGGTAAGGCGGGTGCGGGCGCGTTAGGCAGCCAGAACGCGTCACACGGAAATGCCGCAGCAGCGGACGCGAAGCTCCCGGCGACGAATCAGATCGTCCTGAACGTGTACAACGCGACCACCCGCCAGGGTCTCGCCCACGGCGTCGCCACCCAGCTCAAGCAGCGCGGCTTCAAGGTCGGCCAGGTGATCAACGACCCGCTCAAGCTCAAGGTGGCCGCCGCCGCCCAGATCCGCGGCGGCACGGCCGGCGCTCCGGCCATGCGCGTCGTCGCCGCCGAGGTGGCGGGCGCCCAACTGCACCCGGACACCCGCCCCGACGGCTCGGTCGACCTGGTGCTCGGCGCCGGGTTCAGCTCGCTGTCCACTCCTGACCAGGTGTCAGCCGCACTGAAGGCAGTCACCGCCGCGGCGCAGAAGGCAGCGGCTAAGAACGGCTGCAGCTGAGGCGACGGACGGTTGCACAGGAGCCATCTGGACTAGGGCACGTGCACAGAAAGGGCGTCGACGACTGTGGCCCGACTCTTCACGAGCCGGGCCACAGTCGGTGCGCGGTGACGCGGGGATTTGAACCCCGGGTGGCTTGCACCACAAACGCTTTCGAGGCACGGGCGCGGGTCCCGCGGCTGGCGCTGTCGCTCTATTAACGGTTTGTCACCATGTGGCGACTCTCCGCGTCGACCGAAGTTTACAGGCGCCACTCGATCGGCCATGCTGCTTCGTTATGAGTGGGAGGGGCCCAGCCGTGCGCAACCCGCAGCAGGGCGACTTTGGGGAGGCTTGGCTGGAAGCTGTAGCAGCGGGGTGCAACCTGCAACACGGTCGGCCAACGAAACTTGACCTTGAGAAGGCGGACGTGGAGCTCGTCCTCCTTGGCGAACATAATGGGACGTACAATCCCACAGTGAAGGTGCAGGTCAAGACAACCTTGGCGTTGAGAAGTCTCGTAAATGGTGACTTCTCATATGATCTCGACATTGAGACCTACAACGTCCTCAGGCGAAATGACCACTCCACCCGCAGGATCCTGGCGGTGATCGAGGTTGCGCCAGAGGGGGAGCGTGTAAGACTCCATGACGAGGGAACCCTTTTGGTCGGCCGTGGAGCAT